>NZ_BCQX01000134.1 GCF_001552295.1 Globicatella sanguinis NBRC 15551
AATCAAAAAATTTAAAGTTTTAATAAAGCATAATAGAAGAAAGAAGGTGAGCCGATGCAACAACATAATTTATTAACCTATCAACATTATTTATTAGAAGAATTATATTTTCATTGTGAGTGGCAGTTAAGTTGGCAAGAAGATTGGCATTGTATTGAACTGGTTTTACAATTTGAATTTGAAAATAATAATACTGATATTCAATTAAATTTAGACCAATCAGATGAGACAGTGCTATACGAATGCAAAGTTTTATTTGTTGACCCTCAAGCTGCCCATTTCTATACACCAAATGTGATTCAACGTTTTGTAGTTGATAAGACAAAAGGGATTCCTACAGGAGAAGTGACAGCTATCTTTAAATATTTAAAGCAGAAAACAAGTCAAGCACAGGCTGCTTGGTATGATTTTATCCATGATGATTCTATCGATCATTTTGAAATAACTTGGCAAGAACAGGACTATCAAATCATAAAAGAACGCCTCGTGCAAACAAATCAATATAATCAACAAGCATTATTTTTGCCGATAGTTGATTAGAAAGAGGTCTATATGGAGGAAAAAAATTGGTATAAAGTAATATTAGAAACGACTAATAAGGAAGGCGAATTAATTGAATTGGTGTCCAATTTGTTTTTTGAATTAGGTTCTATTGGTGTAGAAGTAAATTATGCACAAGGTTACCTAGAAAATGATGAAAATCTATTTGGGGAAATTTTCGATGAAGAGATGTTAAAAGTATTGGATCGCGATACCGAAATCATTGCTTATTTTAACGAACCGATGGAACTTTCTGAATTAGAATTTGCGATAAAAAAATTATTCAACCAAACACCGTTTAAATTGACTCAAAATAAACAGTTGAATGAGAATTGGCAAAAGAATTGGATGCAACACTATCACCCACAACCAATCAGTCGTTATTTAACGATTGTTCCTGTTTGGCAAGATGATTACCAAGCTCAACCTCAAGAACAAATTGTCTATTTAGATCCTGGCGTGGCCTTTGGGACCGGTAATCATCCAACAACTCAATTAGGTGCTCAAGCATTAGAAATCGTGATGCGTGGCGGAGAAACCATTTTAGACGTTGGTACAGGTTCCGGTATCTTAACCTTTATTGCGAAAGCATTAGGCGCTCAAACGGTTCACGGATATGATTTAGATCCACAAGCAGTAGCCAGTGCCAATGAAAATTTAAATTATCAACCAGATAAAGAAGGCATTCATTTTGCAGTAAATAATCTTTTAGTAGGGGTAGAGACTAAAGCTGATATTATTGTTGCGAATATTTTACCGCATATCATTATTGAAATGTTAGACGATGCCGAACGTTTATTAAAAGAAAATGGTTGGTTAATTTTAGGTGGTATTCTAATCTCAAAAAGCCTCGGACTTGAAGAAGAGTTACGAACTCGAGGTTGGAAATTGTATCAAAAGACTATAATGGGTGAGTGGGTTTCATTAATTTTAGAAAAGCAGGAGCAAGAGTAGATGCAACGTTATTTTATAGAAGAAAGTTTAACAATTGGTCAACAGGTCATTTTAGACGCTGATATTACGCATCATGTTTATGATGTCATGCGTGGTAAAACGGGAGCGCATATTTTACTAGTTGATACAAAGCAACAAGTATATTTGGCTTCTTTAGCAGCCAAAGAAGGTGCGTTTGGGATGGCGATAATTGAGAGTGAAATTGAACATCAATCTGAATTTCCTTTAAGTGAGGTTGCAATTGCTTGTGGTCTTTCGAAAAATGATAAATTAGAATGGATTGTTCAAAAAGCAACTGAGTGTGGGATGACTCAGTTTTATCCACTTACATTGAAACGCGATGTCATGAAATGGCCAGGGGAAAAAGCAACTAAGCGAATGATGCGTTTACAAAAAATTGCTCAAGAAGCGGCTGAACAAAGTCATCGAGTACAAATTCCGACTATTAATGAACTATCTTCTTTAAAGCAATTGATTAATTTAGCAGATGATTATACAATTAAGTTAATCGCTTATGAAGAAACTGCCAAAAGCGGTCAACGTGCTCAGTTAAAAGAAGCGTTAATTCATTTAAAAGCAAGTAATCGTCTATTAATGGTCTTTGGATCTGAAGGAGGACTAACTCCAGAGGAAGTGAGCCAATTAGAGGAGGCTGGATTTATCTGTTGTAGCTTAGGTCCCCGGATTTTAAGAGCTGAAACGGCGCCTGTATACTTTTTAAGTGCATTAAGTTATCAATTAGAATTATAAATTTGGAGGAAGATCATGAATCAAAATTTAGCAAAATATATTGACCATACCATTTTAAAACCGGAAGCAACTAAGAAAATGATTGAAGTCTTATGTCAAGAAGCAATAGAGCATGACTTTATGTCTGTTTGTATTAATCCAACCTGGGTACCTTATGCGGCGTCTTTATTAAGTGACAGTGATGTTAAGGTTTGTACGGTTGTTGGTTTTCCTCTAGGGGCAAACACATCGTCATTAAAAGCTTATGAAGCAGCTGAAGCAGTTAAAAATGGTGCTCATGAAGTGGATATGGTAATTAATATTGGTGCAGCTAAAGCTGGTGATTGGGAGTTAGTATATCAAGACATTAAAGCAGTCGTAGATGCTGTACCATCAGAAGTGGTTGTTAAAGTTATTATTGAAACATGTTTATTAACAGATGAAGAAAAAGTGAAAGCTTGCCAACAAACTAAAAAAGCGAATGCTGATTTTGTGAAAACTTCAACTGGTTTCTCAACAGGTGGTGCAACGGTCGAAGATATTCGCTTAATGCGCGAAACAGTTGGACCAGATATGGGAGTTAAAGCAAGTGGTGGTGTTTCGAATACCGAAGAAGCTTTAGCAATGATTGAAGCAGGCGCAACACGTATTGGTGCATCAAAAGGTATTGCAATTATTGGCAAATAATTAGATACCGTTAATTTAAAGAATTAATGAATAAAGCTTAGACTGAATGTTTTTACAAAGAGGATAATTGGTTACTCCCAAACAGTAAAACATGATAGTCTAAGGCTTTTTTTAATCAGTTAACATTGTAGAATATACAAATTTATCGTATAATTAGTGGTACATATTTTAACAGAAATTAGGTGAAAAAAATGGCTCGTACTCAAGATTTAACTGCACAAGAAGTAATCGACATATGTAAAGAATATATGAATGACAAAAATGTACAGTTTATAAAAAAAGCTCTTGAATATGCCACCCATGCCCATCGTAATCAAGTACGATTATCAGGAGAAGCTTATATCATACATCCTATTCAAGTAGCTGGTATTTTAGCTCAATTAAAAGCAGATCCTGCAACAGTAGTAACGGGCTTTTTACACGATGTCGTTGAAGATACTGAATACACATTAGAAGATATTGAGTCTGAATTTGGGAGTACTGTGGCATTTTTAGTCGACGGTGTTACCAAATTAGGTAAAGTCAAATTTCAAAGTAAAGAAGAGGCGCTAGCAGAAAACCATCGTAAAATGTTATTGGCGATGGCCAAAGATATGCGTATCGTGATGGTTAAATTAGCTGACCGTTTACATAATATGCGCACATTAAAATTTCAAAAACCAGAAAAGCAAGTGGAAAAATCACAAGAAGCGATTGAGATTTATGCACCCTTAGCTGATCGTATCGGGATGAATGCGATAAAATGGGAATTGGAAGATATTGCGCTACGTTACATTAATCCAGCTGAGTATTATCGAATTGTGCGATTGATGGATGCTAAACGTGATGAACGTGAAAAATATATTCAAGAAGCCATCGTCGAAATTAACGAAGCCGTAGCTGAAATGGACATTAAGGCTGATGTATATGGACGACCTAAACATATTTATTCAATTTACCGTAAAATGGTCGACCAGAATAAAGATTTTGACCATATTTATGATTTACTAGCAGTAAGAGTGTTGGTGGATACTATTAAAGACTGTTATGCAGTACTGGGAATTATTCATACTAAATGGAAACCAATGCCAGGTCGTTTCAAAGATTACATTGCGATGCCAAAAGCGAATATGTATCAATCGATTCATACAACTGTCATTGGCCCATATGGTAAACCGGTCGAAATTCAGATACGAACACATCAGATGCATGAAGTAGCAGAATATGGGGTCGCTGCCCACTGGGCTTATAAAGAGGGCAAAACAGATAAAGTAGAGTCTGAAAATAATATTGAACGCCAAATGAAATGGTTCCGTGAAATTGTTGAATTGCAAGACGAAGCAAGAGATGCTAGTGAATTTATGGATTTTGTTAAAGAAGATTTATTTAAAGACCAAGTCTATATTTTCTCTCCAAAAGGTGATGTTTTTGAATTGCCGGCAGGATCAGGGCCGATTGATTTCGCCTATCATATCCATACTGAGGTAGGAAATAAAATTATCGGTGCTAAAATTAATGGTAACATTGTCCCCTTAAATTATACTTTAAAAAATGGCGATATTATCGAAATATTAACCAATCCCAATTCAAATGGTCCAAGTCGTGACTGGTTAAAATTAACTCATACGAGTAAGGCCCGCAATCGTATTAAACGATTTTTTAAACTATTAGATCGTGATCGCAATAGTGAATTAGGTCAACAGATGTTAGAACGTGAATTTAAACCGGTTGGATTTTCAGTAAAACAGTTGAATAAGAAAAACCGTGATAAAGAGTTATTAGAACGGTTTAACTTTAATAGCTTAGAAGATTTATATGCAGCGGTAGGACTAGGAGAATTATCTCCACAGACCATCATTAACTTCTTAGGTTTAAAACCGATGGAAGAAACAACAGAAGTAAAAAAACAACCGATTCAAACCATTAAAAAAGAAGCACCAGATAATAAAATGCCACGTACCGTTCATGAAAGTGGTGTGGTGGTCAATGGTGTCGAAAACTTAATGGTGCGCTTAAGTCGCTGTTGTAATCCTGTACCAGGAGACGATATTGTTGGTTATATTACTCGCGGACGTGGTGTTTCAATTCATCGCAAAGATTGTCCAAACTTAGTGCATGAACCAGATTTAATGAAACGGACGATTGATGTTGAATGGGAAAATAAAGCAGATTTAACTTCAGATTATGAGACTGAAATAAAAGTCATTGGTTTTGACCGTTCAGGATTGATTAATGATGTTTTGCATGTGGTTAATCACACCGTAAAAAATCTAAAAAATGTTAATGGACGCGTCGATGCGGATAGTACGGCGACAGTCACCATTAAAGTAGCCATTTCTAATACCATTCAATTGAATGATTTAATGAATAAATTGCGCAATATACCCGATGTTCATGAAGTAGAGCGGGTCGCAAATACATAATTAGGATGAATTAAATGAGAGTTATTATTCAAAAAGTAAAAGAAAGTTCAGTAACAGTTAATAATACCTTGTTAGGGGAAACGCAACATGGATTAATGCTGTTAGTAGGATTTACTCACACGGATACGTTTGAGGATATTCAATACTGTGCTAAAAAAATTGTGCAGATGCGTATTTTTGAAGACGAGAATGAAAAAATGAACTTGTCTTTAAAAGATGTGGGAGGCTCTATTTTATCAATTAGTCAGTTCACTCTCTATGCGCAAACCAAGAAAGGCAATCGTCCTAGCTTTACCGAAGCAGCTAAGCCTGATTTAGCAACAGCGCTATACGAACAATTTAATGAAGAATTAAGAAGTTACGATGTAGAAGTAGCTACCGGTGAATTTGGGGCAATGATGGATGTGGCTTTAATCAATGAAGGCCCAGTAACCATTATTTTAGACTCCAAAAATCGCTAATGCTTGTTGAGTAAGTTGGCAAGAAGTAG
>NZ_BCQX01000135.1 GCF_001552295.1 Globicatella sanguinis NBRC 15551
GGATGCGACGAAACGGCTCTACAATTGTGTAACGAAAACGAGTCTTTAATTAAGCGATTGAAGCGACTTTTTTATTGTGCGAGTGAGGCGAGTCTTTAATGCTGCAACGGAAACAACTCTTTTATTAAGCGAGTCTTTAATGCTGCAACGGAAACAACTCTTTTATTAAGCGAGTCTATCATGATGAGATAGAGCAGAAGAATTGAAAATCAACTGGTTTTCTACTCCTTACCCACTCGTATGTTATTGTCCTTCTCGTCGCAATATGGTATGATAGCAGTAGTTGGTTCCTTAGCTCAGCTGGGAGAGCACTACCTCGACAAGGTAGGGGTCGCTGGTTCGAACCCAGTAGGGACCATTTTTTATTTTTTTAGGTTTGCATAAGTTTCAAAAACATTGATAATATAGCATTCTTTACTAGAATATATAATTTTGAATTTTAAAAGTGCCTTGGTTTTCCTGGACACTTTTTAGGACACATTACCCCCCTATAGACTAATGGAATGGACTAGCTAAAATGCTAGTTTTTTTATTACTTACCAAATAAATCCCAATGTCATTAAACCAATATCGAATACCGATTTCGCATAATTCCGTAAATATGGTGAAGCCACACACCATAAGCCAACCAAACACCTACATACAAAATGAACCGGAACTTGACTTTCATTAGTAGATGATTATAATTAAAGTAACAGATTCGAGTAGTAACTAAGGTATTTGTCTAGAGACGTGATGGTAGGTGCAAATCACGCAAATTAATTAGTGAATCCACGAATCGATATGCCTATGAAAACAATTTATTGAGTAAGTAGTGCCGGTAATCCCGTTAACGATTTGATTTGAGAGCAAGTATGATTATCATATTTGAAATCGGGTGGTACCGCGAACAGAGCCTTCGTCCCAGATAGTGGATAAGGCTCTGTATTTTTTTATACCTAAAGAGGAGGAAGCGATATGTTAGATCGTAAAGTATTAAGAGATAAGTTTGAAGAAGTAGCAGCTAAACTTGCTACCCGTGGTGTAGCTCATGAGACTTTGGATGAGTATCGTGAATTAGATATTCAACGCCGTGAATTATTAGTAGAAGTAGAACATTTAAAGCAAACGCGTAATGCTGTATCAGGCGAAATTGCCCAATTGAAACGCAATAAAGAAAATGCTGATGGAAAAATTGCTAAAATGAAAACATTAGGAGAAATCATTAAAGAAAAAGATGAAACTTTAACGGCTATTGATGAAAAGTTAGAGTATATTGAACATCGATTACCAAACATTCCTCATGACAGTGTACCTGTTGGGGAAGATGAAGAAGATAATGTGGAAATTCGTCGTTGGGGTGAACCTACCCAATTTGATTTTGAACCATTGAATCATTGGGATATTGCGGAAAAACTTGGTATCTTAGATTTTGAACGTGCCGCAAAAGTAACCGGTAGCCGCTTTGTTTTCTATAAAGGATTAGGTGCTCGTTTAGAACGTGCAGTCTATAATTTTATGTTAGATACTCATACTGAAAAAAATGGTTATACTGAAATGATTCCGCCTTATATGGTCAATGATCAATCAATGTTTGGAACTGGCCAATATCCTAAATTTGTTGAAGATACATTCCAATTAACTGATGAGCGTGGTTTTACTTTAATTCCAACAGCTGAAGTGCCATTAACGAACTATGTTGCGAATGAAATTTTATCGGAAGACCAATTACCAATGAAAATGACAGCCATGTCACCTTCTTTCCGTTCTGAAGCGGGTAGTGCGGGTCGTGATACTCGTGGTTTAATTCGTCTACACCAATTTCATAAAGTAGAGCTTGTTAAAATTGCTCATCCTGACCATTCTTATGAAGAATTAGAGGCCATGACTGCCAATGCAGAAGGTATTTTACAAGCGTTGAATATTCCGTACCGTGTGTTAACTTTATCAACTGGCGACATGGGCTTTTCAGCAGCGAAAACTTATGATATTGAAGCGTGGATTCCAGGACAAGATACTTACCGTGAGATTAGTTCATGTTCAAACTGTGAGGCTTTCCAAGCGAGACGTGCTAAAATTCGTTTCCGCGATTCAGAAGATCATGTAGTATTAGCTCATACTTTAAATGGATCTGGCTTAGCTGTTGGACGTACAGTGGTAGCTATTTTAGAAAATTACCAACAAGCAGACGGTAGTGTGAAAATTCCAGAGGTGCTTGTTCCATATATGGGCGGGGTTACTGAAATTAGATAAAAATGTAATAAAACAAGCCTTTGTATCAATGTTTTACAGAAGCTTGTTTTTATTATTGGTCTTAATTTGGTCTTAAAAGATTATTCTTCTCTATCAATTATGGGTATTAACTAGCTTCAATCGCTTGTTACCAAATTGATAGAGTTTTTATTTGTGATAATTTTGATTGGAATGTAAATTATTTAAAAAAGGTTAAATTTTAAATTTTTCATTTGTAATATACCATAGATGATTTATAATAGGCTTATAAGATAGTGTGGGAGGGTTTGCAATGAATCGAGGACTGAAGCTTTTAAGGAAAGTCAAAGGCGCATGGGTTGCAGTGGCAATGATATCTGGGTTTGTGGGAGCCGGCCAAATTGTATCAGCCGAAGAAACTGTATCAGAACCAACTGCAGTGTTAGAAGAAAACAATATTGATGAAGATCTACGAGAATCGGTTGAAGCCGAAGTTATCGTTCAATCAGAGATAGGCGTGATTGAAGCTGAAGTAGCGGAGACAACCGAATCAGTAGTTGAAGACACTAACGAAGCACCAGCTGAAGAGGCGACCGAAGCTTCAATAGAAGACACAACTGAACCCGTAGAAGAGGAAATACCTGAAGTACCACCAGCTGAAGAGACGACCGAATCAGTAGTTGAAGACACGACCGAAGCACCAGTTGAAGAAACGACTGAAGCACCAGGAAAGGACGTGACCGAAGAAACAGTAGAGGAAACGTCCGAATCAACAACTGAAAACACAACCGAAGAAACAATCGAAGAGCAGATTGCTGACTTAGATGAAAAAATCAAAGAAAAAGAAGCGGAATGTCAGGCATGTGAAATTCAAATGGTTGAATTGAAAGATGAGATTACAATAAAGGAACGTGAAATCGCAGAACTTGAAGCTGCCATTAAACAAGTTGAAGAACAACAAGTAATCGATGAAGCACACCTGACTGAATTAAAAGAACGTTTAGCCAATGTTGAACAAATTCGTGCTGAACTAGTTGCGAAGCAATCAGAATTGACTACTGAAATGGCAAAGACAGCATCCGATTTAGATGCGAAAAAAGAAGAACGGGCTCTATCGGAAGAACAAAGAAAACAAGCTGAGGCAGATAAAGAAAAAACGACAAAAAAATTAGTGGCCGCTAATAAGGAGTTAACTGATAAACAAGTTGCTTTAGATCGTTTAACCAGTGAAGGTATCGCTGCTGAAATTAAAGCTTTAGAAACTGAAAAAGCAAAATTAGGTCAAGAGATTGAATCCCTTAGCCAACAAATTGCCGACTTACGAGCTCGAAGTGAAATGAATGCTGATACAGCCGCGATGGATGAGCGTATTAAGGAGTTAACGGTAGCGTTGGATGAATGGAAACGTGTCGCCGATGCACTACAAGCACAAAAGGACCAACTATTAGCACAAAAATCAGATTTGGATGATAAAATTAATCAATACCGGGAATTATTAGGCACTCCACCATTAGTAGGCGAAAATCGTATTTTAATACCCGCTGAATTTACGATGGAAAATATTTACAAATTATATACTGGTGAAATGATTGGAGCTGAATTTGATGTGATTACCAAACCATATTCACAATTAGAAGGTTCTAAAAATGAATTTGTGATGAATCCAGGTGATAAAGAACGTATTGTTCCAGATATTAATCATGTTAGCGAACAATTAATTCAAGAATTAACCTTCTATTCATTGGACATCATTAACCAAATTCGTCAAGCCGTTGGTGCTTCACCTTTAGTAGCCAATCATAGTACCATTAAATTTGCCGATGATATTGCCAAACGTTATGTTAATGACGCCTATACATTTGCACAAAGTCGTCAAGATATTGAGAATGGAATTAGTGCTGCTGGACATTATGATAAGGCCATTTCTGAAGAAGCTGGTAATAATGGTTTAGATGATACTTATGGCAACTTTTATGAGAATCTAGGCTGGGGTTACATGGAATATGAAGGTCAACATACAGAGACCGGCGGTGGCGAATTGACGGAAGATGGCTATGTGAATGTTCCAGTGTCAAATATTAAGCGTGCCATTTATTCAAGTATTTTAAATATGTTTTTTAACGATGGTGGCGAACCGAATTATGGTCATTTATATTCATTGATTGGATTAAATGAGTATCTAACATATAAAGACTTCGAAGCCGTAAATGGTCATTATAAAGAGAGTGAACCTGAATGGTACAACGAACAATTAGCTATGATTGCCAATAATGCAAAAGGGCACTTTGGTTTCTCCATGGGAAATGTTAAAGAAGATGACTACTATCAAACGCGTCATCACTTTATTACTGTAACCAAACCACAAGTTAGAGATGAAAATCTATTTGATCTTAATGCTGACTTCACATTAGATTCTGTTACTCAACAAAACGAAGAAGTTGAACAGCTTTTAAATGAAACTTTAGCTCAATTTGAGAAAGTAAATATGGAGCTTTCACAAAATGAAAATAACATTCAAGCCAATAATGCTCATGGAGCTGAAGTAAAAGCTGAGCAAGATGCTTTAGCTGAAGAAAAGACGCAAAAGGAAGAACTGGCAGCAACACAATCAGTGCAAGCGGATCAACTGGTAACAACTCAAACGACAAAAGAAGAACGATTGGTAGAAGTAAATACTTTGTTAGAGTCATTATCAGAAGAAAATGCTAACCTAGCACAAGCGATTGCAAAGGCACAAGAAGTATTAGAAAAGGCAAAAAGTAATAAAGAGTTACAAGAGTCTAATTTAATAGCAATCAATGATTTTATTGAGCATATAAATACTAAAATAGCTGATTTAACCACAACAATTAAAGAATTAGAAGCATCATATACTTTAATTACGACTCAATTAGCTGATGTTGATACAGAAATCAAGGCTTTGGCTGATTTACCTGCATTAATCGAACAACAACAACAAACGTTACAGGCTCATGCATTTCATTTAGCTGCATTATCAAAACAATTGAATGACAAAGAAGCTGAACTCGCTCCATTAAAAGAGGAATTAACAGCTTTAGAAAAAAATTGTGAAGAACTAGCGGATAATTTAGCTGAATTGAAAGAAAAACGTAAACAATTAGTGGCTTCAATAAAATCTAAAGAAACTGACAAAGAGCAAAAAGGAACTCAAACATCTGTTAAGAAGAGTGCTGTCTTACCTGAAACAGGGGAAAAAGACCATAATGTTTTACCGGCAGTTACTATTTTATTAACAACAGGATTAGGTTTCATTACCTTATCTAAACGTAAAGAAGACGCATAATATAAAAAAACGATTGGCCGAGGGTCAATCGTTTTTTATAGTTAGGGATAAATTGCAGTCATTCCTGACATTCTTTCTTGTAGGCGAAAGGACGCCACTATCACGATAATTGATTTTATTTCTTTGAGAAGCTCTTTCTTGTAGGTTAAAAGACGCCACACCATTTTTGGTGAGTATAATTGCCACTACTGAATAACAAGAAAAATAGAGGCTGGGCAAAAACTTTTAAAATTCTGTTCAGGCATATCT
>NZ_BCQX01000136.1 GCF_001552295.1 Globicatella sanguinis NBRC 15551
TTCACCCCCGCACAGTTGAGTAGGTCTCAGACAAGTCTTTAAGACGCGGATTGAGACCACTCAACCCCTGCGCTTTTAAACATCGAGCAATGACTTGATTGAATGAATCAAATTTATGCCTAACTCATTAAGACGCAGGTTGAGACCACTCAGCCACTGCGCAGTTCATTAAATAGGTAGGACTGAACAGAATTTAAAAGGTTTATGCCCACTCCCTTTTACGGTCTAAACCACACGTTTTACCGATTTTCACCCATTAGAAAACATCGCAAGAAAGTTCTTGATACCCCCCCGAAAAATGATATAATTAAATTAGAATCTAAAGAGAAAGTAGGGGAAATGATGAGAAAGTGTTCATTATTGGTTGTTTTTATGTTGCTTATTTCTTTGTTTTTGACTAATCCAGTGAATGCCGCTGAGTTGACCATTCCAGAAGGCTATTATCAATATACCGGTGAATCGATGGTTGAAGGCATTTCTATTAGCGATAATCAAGTCATGTTAATATATGACACGGCTACCCAAGTCGAAGAAGATCCATTGTTTTCTTTATTATTAAAATGGGGCAATGCTGTCAATGATGGTTTAACTGGTTTAATTAATCCCAATATGAAACCCTCAACTGAGCAACGAGATGATTTGCCATTCATTGAATTAATCACCTATGACCAAGTAGCACCGTTTCCTAAATTAGCCATCGTCATTCACCAACCTTCACTTTATAATGACGAAAATATTTTAAGAATTCGAGTGGGCAATAATACTCAATTTGAATGGGAATTTCATGTTGAAGAAAATGGCGATTTAACTGACAAAGACGGTTATACCTTTACTTATGTGGAAGAAGTTGAAGCTAAATCGACAATGGATTCTAATGCTGAAAACGAAGTAGAGACGTCACAAGAAACAAGTGAAGAATAATCGTTGATATGATAATTTTTGAGTGTGAGCAGAAGTAGAAAAATGTTTGTTTTTGCTTTGTCTGTCTAAATCTGCACCGTTAGCATTTGGCCAGAAGTAGAAAATTAAATGAATCTCACTTTGTATGTCTAATTTGTGCAAAGTTGAAACCAATTAACCACTACGCGATAAAATATACTATTAGAACACAACAGAATTCTTAAGGTTTATACCATACTCCTAAGCCTCATCGCCAAAAACTTTGAATCAAATGGAATTACCATCACAATATTAATGGGATAGTGTAGCTAATCTTTATCGAAGGTTAGTTAAGCTATCTTTTTTTATTAAATCGATTGTTTGTCAATCAAAATGTTAGTTGATCCTCACGCTATATTCATTCTCTATCGGTTAACGATTTTATTTTCTTTGAAAAATTGTTAAAATAGAGTCAGTATGAAAGGGGAATCAGTATGGGATTATTTGATTGGTTTAAGAAGAAAACATCTAGCGAAAAATCAGCTGAGGAGTCATTAAGTACTCATACACCAGATGTTAATCCAGTCCACAAAATCGTGACGCCTGGGTTACATTTATCAACGCATAAAACAACGACTACCGATCCATCGATAGAAGACATTCAATCGGCCTTAACCATGGCAGTGAATGCTTATGATGAATATGTGTTATTAGAATGGATTGATGATGCCAAGCAGAAGACTTATTTATATGGTGTCGGCTTTGGCACGACTTATCATATTGAGTACCGTCCTAAAAATGGGCAAAAGGGCTTTGCTTATGTAAGAGAAGGTGTGCCACTTGAAGAAGCTCAACAGCTCTATCTTGCTTTTAAAATGTCTCATCAAGTCACCATTGATTTTCAATGGCAATGGCTGGAAGTGGAGTAAAGTTAGTCAGGAGCATGGGCGTTAAGATTAGAGACTGGTTGTTTGTGGGATTTTATCACGAGGTTAAAACTTGCTTGTGTGGGTGAATGGAGTCGCTTAATTTAAAGACTATTTATGTAGAGCAATTTTGTTGTTGAGTTTGAGGTTTTTCTATGTGGGAAATGCTCTCGCTTCGGCAGAAACAAACTTATGTATGAAAATACTGTCGATTCGGCAAAAGTTTGCCTGTGTAGGTGAAAGCTCTCGTTTAGTTCTAAGTTAAATCCACAAACTACAAGAAATTTTGCATAAACCAGGTCGCATTGATTAAGATGATGTCCAAAAACCATCAAAAGATACTTTGCAACGGGTAAGAATCATCAAGCACATCACCAGGTACACTCTCTTATTTAGATTTTTAAAATTTTATTAAAGCGCTCCTTATCAAAGCGTTGTAAAGGCTTTTCTAATTGAGTTTTGTTACACTTAAAATATAATATAGTTATATTGAAGGAAATTGTTAGAACAATCAAGACAAGAAAGGAGTATTATCCTAGATGGCTAGGATAAGTACAAGCCAATGAAAAAGAAAAGATTATTTGGATTAGCCGCTTTAATGGTTGTATTAGCAGGATGTGATGGAACCTTACCTTATACTTCTACTAATACTTCTTATAATAATACAGCCAAGCAATATTCAGAATCATCAAGTGATTATTATTCTGAGAGTCAACAAGTGAGTTATGATGCATATGGAACCTTAGAAACGAAAAACTATGATCAAGATGCTGAAAGTGTGATGAAATTAATTACCGATAATGGCGGTATTATTCAATCACAAGATTCAAACCATGCGACTAACCATTATACCGACTTTGTAGGGACGGAGTTATCTGTGGTGGCAGAGATTCCAAAAGATAATTTTGAAACAGTTGTGCAAGCTTTGAAAGAGAATTATCATGTTCAATCCTTTAATATTTCAAGTCGCGATGTGACGGATGATATTGGAAATACTGGCGAAACCCTTGAAGTGAAAAAAGCTCGTTTAGATGAGATTAATAAGAAATTAGAGGACGATAATTTACGCTTTAGCGAACGTGAAGAGTTAGAAGCCGATAAAATTGTTTTAGAAGATGAAATCCGTGCTTTAGAAGAACAACAAACTCAACAAACTGAATCAGTAGATTTCAGTACGCTTACTTTATCCTTACGTGAAGTAGATTACTTTACTTCTGAAGGTTTACCTTTCTGGTTACCATTTGCGAGAGTCTTTAAAAACTTCTTCTTTATCTTAGCATGGGGATTAGTGATTGGTTTAGTAGCGGCTTTGTCAGTGACACCCTTTATATTTGTCGCTTCAGTGGCATACCTATTAATCCGCAAACATCAATATAAGATGTTCCATAAATTAAAACATAAAATGGGTATCAATCAAGAATTTAATTCAAAAGAAGGAGCCGTTAAAGTAGACCGCAACAACAATATTTTATTAGACGGTGAACAATCACCTGTTGAGGAGCCGAAAGAATAATTAGAGTGTGTTGACGATTAATCATTACTCATCAAAGAACCGAAACTTTAAGTAGAAAGTAGGCATTAAAATGGCAAAATTTGCCCCAACTGGACAGACAGTAGCAGAAGTAATTGATAGCTTACCCTCTGAAAATAAAAAAGCTGATGCGTATGAATTATTAGCATTATATGAGCGTGTTTCAGGCGTAGATGCTGTCGTTTGGTATCCTAATATTATTGGTTTTGGTCAATATCAATATGTGTATGATTCAGGTCACGAAGGCGATGCCACCTTGTTGGCTTTCTCACCGCGAAAAGCGAAAATTAGTTTGTATCTCGACCAAGATTTTCCTAAACGTGATGAGCTATTGGATAAGCTAGGTAAGATTAATAAGGCTAAAGGCTGTATTTATGTTAATAAATTAGCCGACATTGATATGAGCGTCTTAGAAGAATTATTGGAAAAATCATTAGCATATACCAAAGCAAAATACGATGTTAAATAAGTGAGTTTTGAGCCACACACCGAGGGAAAGGTGTGTGGTATTTTTAGTATTTGAAACACTTACTCGTCAACTCGCTACTTATTTTTCTCCACAATGCACAAGGATTTTCAAGCGAAAAATGGTAGTAAATTTGTTACAATATAAATTGTGAAATAAGCGTTTACTAAGGAGGAATAAAATGGAACAAACTAAAAAATGGTGGCAAGAGGTTGTCATTTATCAAGTCTATCCAAGAAGTTTTTATGATACCGATGGTGATGGCATTGGTGATATTAATGGTATCACTGAAAAATTAGATTATTTAAAAGAATTAGGGATTGGTGCGATTTGGTTATCACCAGTTTATCAGTCTCCTAATGATGATAATGGATATGATATTTCGGATTATGAAGCGATTATGGAAGAATTCGGAACGATGGAAGATATGGATCGTTTAATTGCCGAAGCTAATCAACGTGATATTAAGATCGTGATGGATTTGGTGGTCAACCATACTTCAGATGAGCATCGTTGGTTTATCGAAGCGAAAAAAGGCAAAGACAATCCATACCGTGATTATTATGTTTGGGCAGATCCAAATGAAGATGGTAGTGCACCAAATGATTTACGTTCAAACTTTTCTGGCTCTGCTTGGCAATTCGATGAGGCCAGTGGTCAATATTACTTACATTTATTCAGTAAGAAACAACCAGATTTAAACTGGGAAAATGAAAAAATGCGTCAAGAAGTTTATGACATGATGAATTTTTGGATTGATAAAGGAATCGGTGGTTTTCGTATGGATGTGATTGATCTAATCGGGAAGTTACCAATGGAAGGCCTAACGGTTGATGGACCAAAATTACATCCTTATTTACAAGAAATGAACCAAGCAACGTTTGGCAAACATGATTTATTAACGGTAGGCGAGACATGGAGTGCGACTCCTGAAACTGCCAAATTATATTCAGGTGCTGACCGCAATGAATTATCAATGGTCTTTCAATTTGAACATATTTTATTAGATCAACAAGAGGGTAAAGAGAAATGGGATTTAGCACCCTTACAAATAAAAGACTTAAAACGTGTCTTTGAAAAATGGCAAGTTGAATTAAAAGATGAAGGTTGGAATTCATTATTCTGGGAAAACCATGACTTACCGCGCGTGATTTCACGTTGGGGAAATGACACCGAATACCGTGAGCGTAGTGCTAAATTATTTGCGATTCTCTTACACATGTTAAAAGGGACACCGTATATTTATCAAGGTGAAGAAATTGGCATGATTAATACGCCTATTAGCGATATTAGTGAAGCTGATGATATTGAATCCGTGAACTTATATCATGAACGTCTCGCAGCAGGTTATGATAAGGAAGATATTTTAACGTCGATTAATACTAAAGGACGTGACAATGCTCGCCGTCCAGTTGCTTGGACCTCAGAGAACAATGGTGGCTTTACAACAGGCACACCTTGGTTAGCTTTAAATCCTAACTATACTGAGATTAACGTAGAAGACACCTTAAAAGATAAAAATTCAATCTTCTATACCTATCAAAAATTAATCCAATTACGTAAAGACAATCCAATCGTCGTTTGGGGTGACTTTGAATTATTGGATACAGCGGATGAGGTCTTCAGTTATTACCGTGAATATGAAGGCAAAAAATGGTTAGTCGTGGCGAATATGAGTAATGAAGAAAACTCATTTAGTACGAATGACACCATTAAAGAAGTCATTGTCCAAAATATGGATCAAGAATATACAAGTCTAGAAAACTTAACCTTAGCTCCATGGGAAGCTTTTGTAGTGGAGATTGCATAATAATTGAATAGATAATAGGAACCAAACATGTTCACATCATTAGAATTATGTTTGGTTTTTTGGGCTCTTTGTCAAATGGTGTGGGTCACGGAATTTTTGGTGAGGCTGGGCAAAAAGTCCAGTAC
>NZ_BCQX01000137.1 GCF_001552295.1 Globicatella sanguinis NBRC 15551
CGAAAATCAACTGATTTCTACTTCTTGCCCACTCCCAGCTTTAATGACCTTTACATTCAGCCATTAAAACTGATTCTTTTAAATTTCTGGCAATAATTTATTCATAAGCATTGAAATAATCGCACTAATCGCAATGGGCGAATCCAATAAATATTGAATCATTGTAGGTGCCGATTGTTTCACTTCGACGGGTAAGAAAATCAATCCCATTGCCACAATAATTGGCAAACCGACAATATAGGTTTGTCTTTCGTCAAAAGGTTCTTCTTTAATCACTTTAAATCCAGCTAATAAAATAATCATTGTCACGACCGAAAAAATACCGCCAATAACAGAAGAAGGAATCGAATTAATTAATGCAGAGAATTTTCCTAAAAATGATAAAATAATAAACCAAATCGATGCGCCAACGAATACTCGTTTACTTGCTACTCCTGTTACTGAGATAATCCCTGCATTAGTTGAGTAACCAGTCACTGGTGTCGCACCGACTAAGGCCGCAATCATACAGCCAATCCCTTCACCTATAATCCCCATATTTAATTGATGATCAGTAATAGGTTCATCGATAACACTACTTACCGCATACCAAGTTCCTGTTGTTTCGGCTGTTAATACTAAATAAATGATTAACATTGTAAGAATAGAAGATAAATCAAATCCTAATGGATAATCCACAAATGCAACCATCGGTCTCGTAAACCAACCGGCACTCATAACACTATCAAAATTATAACCTCCCATTAAAGCAGCTACTATTGTTCCAATCGCAATCGCAAAAATAACCGATCCAATACGTAGTAAGTTACCTGTTTTAGGAGCATAATAACCTATCATTGAAAAAATAATCAATAAACTACCAGAAATAGTAGCTAATAAAATATTTTGATGCATACTTAAAATGTCACTTTGTACATAAATATTAGAGTTGAAAGCAGCTGGTAACAAAGATAAACCAACAATCATAATAATTGTCCCTGAAACAATACGCGGAATATATTCGGCAATCACTTTCTTAATGATTCCGGTAGCACCCAAAATCGCCAAGATTAAGCCTCCCACTAGGCTGGCACCAAAAACATTGTTGAAGTTACCATTCCCGAAATAAAGACCAATGATTGCCCCAACTGGCACAAAAGAAGGTCCCTGACACACTGGTAATTTTAAGAAAAACAACACTTGGATTAAAGAAGCAATCCCTGCACCTAAAAAACATGATTGAATTAAAGCGGTCGCTTGTTCAACAGGGGCACTTACCGCTGTTACTATAATAAAAGGTACAACATAGACATCCATTGCTAAAACGTGTTGTAAGCCTAAAAATAAGGATTGTTTAATTGAAATCGGTTCATTTGGTCCAATTGTTAATTTTTGTGTCGTTTCCATTAATCGTCATTCTCCTATCCTCTACTATGTACAAGTTTGCTTTGAACATAGACTTCTTTAATATTTTCAGTGTTGGCTAAATATAAAATGCGGTGTAATAATTGTTCTGGTTCATTAAAGACACCGAAATCTGGTAATGGGTGCGTTGTGGCTTGTAAATCGATAACTTGGAAGTCACAGGCCATCCCAGGTTCAAAGGCTCCAATAGGTAAGTCTAACGCTCGTCCACCCGCTTTAGTCGCTAAATAAAAAGCTTCAGTCATCGTAATACGGCTATCTTTTTTGCCTCTTGTTTCAAACGGCAATTGCACATCCACTCCATCTTCTAACATTCTAGAAGACATAACCGCTTGTTTTAAATTGTCATATAAACTAGGTGAAAATCCACCGGAAATATCACTACCTAAACCTATTTCAACCCCTTTTTGATGGAAACTTTTAACCGGTAATACTCCATTCGCAAAATAAGCATTGGAAATCGGGCAATGAGCAATGGCCGTTTGGGTTTCATGATAAATTTGACAATCATGATCACTTAGGTAAGGTGCATGAGCCATGACTGACTTCTTCCCTAATAGGTTAAAATCTCTTAACGCTTCAGTATCTGATTTTCCATAACGTTCAAAAACAGTATCATGTTCCCATTGACCTTCACTACAATGCGATTGCACATGAACATCATATTTCTGCGCTAATTCACCCAAACCCTTTAATGCCTCATCCGTACAACTAGGTATAAAACGAGGTGTCACGACTGGATATACGCCTTGATATGTATCTTCATTTAGTGTTTGCACCTGTTGAATAAATAACTCTGTTTCAGCTAAAGCTACTTCTGTCGTTTCGTCACGATAGTAATCTGGACATGAGTCTTTTTTATCCATCACGACTTTACCAATTAATCCTCTTTGTCCTAATTCCGCACAAATTTCCGCTAATTTATAGGATGCTTCACGGTGAATAGTCGCAAAGTATAATGCAGTGGTGGTGCCATGTGCTAGTAAATTACGAACTAAATCCTGATAAACTAGGGTGGCAAAGTTTACATCTTGATATTTACCTTCAAGTGGAAAGGTACATTCATCCAACCAGACATTTAAAGGCTCATCTAAGGCAATACCAGCTTGTGCCCATTGTGGCGCATGAATATGTAAATCGATAAACCCTGGTAACAATACATGCTGAGAATCAAACTCTACCAACGAGTCATCTTCTTGTGCTATGGACAAAATGTGTTGATATTGTTCCTTATCTTTTTCAGGGTCGTAAATAGACTCAATATAACCTTCGTCATTGACGACAATTAATTGATTTTCCCCATAAATTAGCTCTCCAAATTCAGGGGCACTAAATATATTTCCTTTAAAAATTTTCATTTTTCTACTCCTTATTTTACAAACTACATATGCCATTCTAGTTTTTATATTTCGTTTTTACAAGGGCATTTTCAGTATCTTACATATTATCCTTTGTAATCGTTCGTGTTTTGTTGCCGTTCAATTTGTCCTCTCAATTTCTTATGACATCATAATGATTAGAATTAACTTGAACTATTTTTTGTTAATGAAATTAACTTAGTAACCAACAGTCACAAAAGTCATATCATACGTTTCATGCTGCCTAAATACGAACAAAAAAAAGACCCAAGTTAGATATGGCTAACTCAAGTCTATGTAAGAAAAAATAAGACACCCAACTAATATAAAATATTACTTACTAAAATCATCACGATTAAGGCAACTAGATGACAGCCCCCTACAATAAATACTTGATGGATAAACCCATCTTTAATGGTGGTGCCGGCTAAGTTATTATAAGTAATATTCACACCTGAATGTGGCATAGAGGTCGTAACAGCGGCCGCTACTACAGCAATTCGGTGTACTAATTCAGGATTTAAACCATTCGCAATATAATCTCCGGCAATACTATTCATTACAATACCTAACGAACCTGAAGCCGAACCGGTTACCGCACTTAATAATGCAGCTGCCACCGATAAACCAATTAACGGACTTCCAGGTATACTCGTAATCGCATGTTGAATAATCGCAAAAGCAGGTGACGCGGTCAGGACCGATCCAAAAGCAACAGAAGATGACGTCGCAAACGCTGACCCAATGGAACCATTCGCTCCCGCATTTAATAATGGCATTTGTTCTTTAATATAGGGTCTAAAAATAATTGATGACTTCACAATCGCCACCGTTAAAGCGATTAGAATAATATGGTCTACTTTTGAAAACAACATGATGATGATAATTAAGGTCACTAATGGTAAAACAGATAATAAAATCGACGGTAATTTCGTTTCATCAATTTGAACTTCTTGCCTACTAGATAATTCATCTGCTTGACGTTCGGCTTCTCCAGCTGAATAACTATAGAATCCTTCACCCTTGGCTTTAGAGGCTTTTAATTGAAGATATAAGTATAAAACGCCATAAGCTAAAGCTGCCGCTGCGCCAATTAAAGATAGGAGGGGCGCTGCTGTTAAAGTCGTGCCAATAACAGAAGTCGGCACCGCATTTTGCACTGAGGGCGCTCCGGGTAACATCGACATCGTGACGGTCGCCATCCCTAAAAATAACGGAATCGGCAATAATTTCCAACTCACATCTAATTCTTTAAAAATCGGCTTAGCTAATGGGATTAAAGCAAACATGACGACATATAAGCTTACCCCTCCATAAGTTAAAATTGCCGCAATTAAAGCAAAAGCCAACATGACATAAAAGGGATTATCTCGCCCAACCAGTTTCAAAACAAAGTTTGCGATAGATAAGGTTGCATTACTCTTTTCAATATATTGAGCTAATACCGCTCCCAATAAGAAGATGGCGAAGTTATTAATTAGAAAACCGGCCAATCCTGTCATATAAGAATGCTCTTTACCAACCATGAATTCAAAGATATTCATTCGACTCGTTAAAATGACTATCAATGTTGCTAAAGGCGCTGCCACTGCGATGTGCATTCCTTTAACCGACATCCAAATAATCGCGATAATTGCAATAAAAATTCCAATAATACCTAATATTTCCATATGCACTTTTCCTCTACTGTTTATTTGTTATCTTTATCATATCAAGTTTTATAACATAAATTAAATAACATTTTGTATACGCTTCCCATAACTAAGTTGATATAGTACAATAGGTTTAAAGAAAATTTCAAATGTTAATCTCGTTTTAAAATAACCAATAAGTTATAATAGAGGAGTTGCACCCATGAGCAGTATTACGGATAAAGAATTAATTCAAACCATTATGGAAGCAGGTAACATGACCGCTGAAGCCGATAAATTATTTGTCACTCAACCTTATTTATCAAAATTGTTAAAAGAATCCGAAGATAAAATTGGCACTGCTTTATTTAAGCGCAATTATCGCTCGATGAGTATTACTTACGCTGGGCAGGTTTATTTAAATTATTTGAATCAAATTGAACAAATAGAAAAGAAAATGTTAGCCGATTTGTCGTTAGTAGCCCAAGAAAAACACGGCCTAATTCGTGTAGGTGTTAATCACACCTTAGCTTCAGCCTTATTACCAACGGTTTATCAAATTTTTAATCAGTATTTCCCTCATATCAAATTTGAATTTTATGAATTTTCAACCACGCGTCTTAATCAAATGCTTAAAAATCAAACACTTGATATCGTCATTGGTCTAAGCGTTCAAGACGAAAATGACTTTGTTCAGGAAGTTTTATATACGGATCAATTATATTTAGTGGTTTCCAAAAACAGCCCACTCTATGACCCACAATATGATAATCAATTAGTTGAAGAACCTTTTCCTACTCGTCAGCTCAATAATTTACCTCTGATTTTATTGCCCGAAAAGTTTAGTTTGCGCCGGCAAATAAATGATGTGTACTTTAAAGAGGATATGAATTTAAACCTAATGTACGAAACAAGTAATTTATATACCGCTATTGGCTTAGTTAGAAAAGGCTATGGCAATACTTTGGTCCCTATTACCGGCATGAATACCGTTAGTTTTAATAATTGTAATATCTTCTCTCTGGAAGACGATTATTTTAAAGTCCAGTTTGTACTTTATTATTTGAGAGACAAACCTATTCCCTCATATACCGAACAATTTATTGAACAATCAAAAGAGATTTTTCACCAAAAAAGTCAAGAATTCCATTTTCGTGTATAAACTTCAATATACAAAAAAAGAGTGGGCAAGAAGCAGAAAATTAGATAATTTCCGCTTCGTCTGTCCACCCCCGCACAGTTGGGAGTAGACCAGATATAAAA
>NZ_BCQX01000138.1 GCF_001552295.1 Globicatella sanguinis NBRC 15551
CTACTTCTGGTCTACTCCCAAGTTTTTACATTTTTGGCATTTTCCAAAGATTTCGAATCGATGCCATTCAATTTCAACATCTGATAAATTGGTCGTTACTTGATCCATTGGACAGGCATCTAATGGTATCGCAACACCACAATTGGTACAGATAAAATGATGGTGATGATGATCCGCTCCACAACTGATACGGAACATCTGTTCTTGATTATATTCTGTTCCTTCTAATAAGCCTGTTTCAACGAAATCATAAAGATTACGATAAGTCGTATTGTAACTCATCGTGGGATATTTTTTGACCATATGTTGATGGACATCTTGTGCACTAATATAACGGTTTTCTTCTGCGAAAAAAGTTAAAATTTCTTCTCGTTTTTTGGTCTTTTTGTAACCGGCCTCTTTGAATTTTTTTAAGCCATCTGCTACGATTTCTTTAACTGATTGTTGTTCACGCGCATCATAATGCACATGATCACGACAATGATGATGATTTTTCATTTAAATCCCTCACATTTATGGTATAGTTAAAATAATAATCATTCAGGAGGTTCCTAATGGAAACACAAAACCCAAATAACAAAATAGATTTTTATATTATCTCCGATTCGATTGGTGAGACTGCTAGTAAATTAGCCAAAGCAGCCATTGCCCAATTTCCTACTGTTACTACAGTATTGCATAAATTTATGTTTATTTCAAACAAAGAATCTGCAGATGAAATATTAAAAGAAGCGACAAAGCGTAACGGTATTCTCTTATTGACCTTGGTTAATAACGAGTTAGCTGAATACATTGAGAATTATTGCGAACAACATCAATTAACATACTTCAATATAATGAAACCTGTTCTTAATGAGATTACTAAGCGGACATCCAAAGAACCCAGTAAAGTAGTCGGTGCCCAACACGATTTATCTGAAGAATATTTTGAACGTGTGAGCGCGATGGAGTTTTGTATGCGTTATGATGATGGAAAAGACCCTAATGGTTTAATTGAGGCCGACATTGTCTTACTGGGCATTTCAAGAACAAGTAAAACCCCTTTAAGTATGTATCTCGGCAACATGGGCTATAAAGTCGCCAATCTTCCGCTAATCCCTGAAAACACTATTCCTAAAGTTTTATTTGAAATTGATCCCAATAAAATAGTTGGATTAACAACTTCAAATACCGTCGTCAATTTACATCGTGAAAATCGTATGAAAGAATATGGTTTACCATCAGGTACTAAATATGCCTCAATGGAACGAGTCAATGAAGAATTAAAGTTTTCAAGCGAGCTCTATCAAAAATTAGGGTGTTTAGTCGTAAATACTGCGGAACGTAGTATCGAAGAATCGGCTTCTATTATTGTCCAATCACTAGGATTAACTAATAAAGTTTGGTAATCATTTATAAACACATAGATTTCTGTGCTATTCTATCAAATTCACTTGATTAATACTATAAGCACAGAAATCTTTTTTTCATATTATAACAATGATTGAATTAATTCCTCACGACTGGCAAACGATAATAACGCGATTGGAATGTCCAGAACGGTTTTAGCACCAAATTGCCCCTCATTAGCTAATCGATAAGCCGCTCTTGCATAAGCAGTTAAGACACTAGCTGTAAATTCAGGGTTAGAATCCAAATCTAATTTAAACTCCATCACTTGTTGATTATCGACACCTGTTTGACCACTGGCTACCACAAAACCACCATGAGGTAATCCAGAGTGTTTCTCATCTAATTCCCTTTGAGTTACAAAGTGAACGGTCGTCTCATAAGGTTCAAAATAATTTGGCATCGTGATGATGGCTTCTCTAACAAGATGCTCATCCGCCCCTTCTTTTAATACTACATAACACTCTCGACGATGTTTTTGACGTGCTGTAAGGGGCTGAGATTGACCAGAACGTACGTGTTCAATGGCACTTGTGACAGGTATCGTATATTGTTTGGCATCTTGAACACCTTCGATTCTACGAATCGCATCCGAATGACCTTGCGATACCCCCTTGCCCCAAAATGTATCAAAATGTGGATTGCTTAATATCGATGAAAAGAGTACCCGATTTAATGAAAATAAACCCGGATCCCAGCCCGTTGAAATAACACTTACTTTTTCAGCGTTTGTTGCCACATGATTAACCTTTGCTAAATGTTGGGCAATTTCCGCATGATTATCAAAGCTATCGACGGTATTAAACCATTGAGTAAATTCCGGCGTTTGTTCAGGCAAATCCGTTGCAGACCCCCCACATAAAATCATGACATCAATCTTATCTTGAAAGTGTTGTGCCTCATTTATTTGATGAACTTTAACTACTGGATCTTGTGGCACAATTGTTTGGGGATCACGACGGGTAAAAATCGCTACTAATTCCATATCGGGTTGTTGTGCGATAGCCAATTCTACCCCACGTCCCAGATTGCCATATCCAATAATACCTATTTTAATTTTGTTCATCAAATCACCTCAATTAAATTTATAAATAAATTCTAATCTTTTTTTAATTTAAATGCAAGTTTTAATATGAAATTAACGGTTATTTTTATATATTTTTATTTCATTTGCATAAATTGAGTCATTAATAAATAAAAATACATCTCTTTATCACCAATGCCCGTCTTCATTTGATAATCCGTTTCAATTAATTGTTGATAAAACCTTTGGATATCTTTTAAGGAATATTTTACTGCTAATTGATTTGCTAATTTCACACGATACGGATGAACCCCTAGTTGGCTTGCAATATTTTGTTCTAATTGTCCGGTACTTGACAATAACTTTACTTGAAGCATTAAGCGAAATTGCGAGATTAACAAAGCCAAAATCGCAATCGGTTCATGTTTCATCAATATTAAATCATCATAAATTTGCTTAGCCTTTGCTGCTTTTCGGCTTAATAAAGCATTGGTTAGTTCAAATACATCCGATTCTAAGACGCGTGGTACTAGTTGTTGAACCACGTCGATAGTTACTTCTTTCCCACTGATGGCATAACTTTTTAATTTAACAATTTCCAACATGGCAGTACTTAAATTAGATTGAACGCGATTCAATAATTCGTTTAAAGCATCGGGAGTAATCTTTAAGTTATTTTCTTGAATATATGATTTTAAATAGTGTTTGACATCCTGTTCTTTAATGGTAGCAACATCAACAATTGTAGACTTGGCACTAAATGCTTTAGTAATCTTTTTACGTTTATCTAACTCATCAGCACTTACTCGCCAAACCACAATCGAATTGGGATTAGGATTATCAAGATAAGCGATTAATTGTTTTTGTTCAGAATCGCTTAATTTTTGATTAGGCTGGGCATTAAAGAAGGTCACATTTTCTACTATAATCAAACGGTATTCTGTAAAAAAAGAATATAACTCCGCTTCGTCTAATACAGCTTGTATAGTATCAACATTCAAATCAATATGCATCACGTCTAACTCATCCGCTGCTGAGAGTGTCGCAGTCAAACTTGACATAAAAGTAGATTGTAAATAACTTTCAGAGCCCAATAATAAATAATTAGGTTGAAAATTCCCCTTCTTGATCTGTTTAATGGCCTCTTGTACTTTCATAGCAACCTCCTTTTTTATTAATTATTATACCTATTTTTACGAATACTAGGTAGTCCCTCTGAATTCATATTAAAAAGTCACGATATCTCTAAACTAATACACACAAATCTATTAGCTCACTACTACGTGACCTTCTATTTAATAATAATTCTATTCCACATGGTATTTATTCTAATATCTATTGGCTCACTACTATGAGACAATCTATTTAGGCTTGGTCTTTTTTAGAAGGTCCAGTGGCCGTATCGACTGTATCATCGGCATGTGGTGCATGCGAACCGGCAGTTGGCTCATAATGATATGTAGGTTCTTGTAATTGTTCATCACAGTCTACATAAAAATCATAACCGTCAAAATACCATTCATCACTTTCTTCAATAAAAAATTTAGTTCCCTTCACTTCAGTCATGACTAAAGGTCGGCTTGGTTCAGCTACTTCCATCCCTAATGAAAAATTTTCATGAACTGGTGAATTACCATAGACTTTACCAAAAAAGCGAATACCAGTCGTGGCTGTTAAACCCATTTCCTCTGCATACCATGCCTGAGCAGCTTCTGATACAACTAATTTCATCTGTTACACCCTCTCAAATTTATCAATGTAGTTTCATTGTAATTAATAATGATTATTTATACAAGTTTATCGATTATTCCTTCAGTAAATAAAATGAACAGTTTCTTTCAACCACAACTATTTCAGAAGTCTTTATTTCACAAATTTTTCATTAAAATATTGTAAAGGTTGCGTAACAGCTTTAATACGTTATAATGAAAGAATAATTTTAACATTTTAAATTTAAATATATATTACAAGGAGGAACTTCATGAAACCAGTAATCGGTATCACCGGAAATATTTCATTATTATCCAGTGCACAACCTTTTAATGTTAATTATTCGCCTTTAGGTTTTAGCAAGGCTATCGAAAAAGTAGGTGGCTCACCTATTATCTTACCTATCATGGACACAGATAATGCTGAAGAGTTGATTTCTATTGTAGATGGCTTATTATTAACCGGTGGTGAAGACGTATCACCTAAATTATATAATGAAGAACCGCGTATGGTCATTGGCCCTACGTCCCCAGAACGTGATCGTAGTGAAATCTTATTGTTAAAAGAAGCAATGAAACAACAAAAACCGATTTTAGGCATTTGTCGTGGTTTACAATTAATTAACGTTGTTTTAGGCGGATCACTTTATCAAGATTTATCTGAAAACAAAGACATTACCATTCAACATGTGCAAAAAACAAAGCCCCATCATCCAACTCATTCTATTGCTGTAAAAGAAAAATCACATATTGCTAAAATCTTTCAAACAGGCGACTATGTGAATTCTTTCCATCACCAAGTCATTAAAGATGTCGCCGACGGATTAACCGTATCGGCTTGGAGTCAAGACAAAGTCGTTGAAGCGATTGAATTATTTGAAAACAATCAGAGTATTTTAGGGTTACAATGGCATCCTGAATTGAATGCACTCAAAAATAATGAACAAAGTTTAGCTATTTTTGCTGATTTGGTTAAACGTGCCAATGATGCTAAACATCATATTAAAGCAAGAAAAGAAACCCCATACTATAATATTTAAGCTTTTAGTACAAAAATTACGTGCAACAAATTGGGAAATCTTATTGTAACTTTTATTTTTAGTTTAAGTCTCAATGTTTTTAACCTCTAGTTGCTAAGCAAAATAATCATAATTTGTTTGGTAGCATCGATTAAAATTTCGCGAGTGGAAAGTTGTATCTACTGCTTTTTTTTATGATTAGGCATGCAGTCAAGTCATTGATTAATAATTAAAAACTCAGTAATTGAGTGGGCAAGAAGTAGAACTGCGTATAAATTTCACTTTTTGCTCACTTTTTCGAGTTTTTAAAAGTATTAATAATCCATGTACAATTTATAATATCCTATCGAAGTTGAATGTTATCTTCTATTTTCACTTTGTCATCCTACAATAATCTTACGACCTCCATCTACAAAGGCTAGGGAGTGGGCAAGAAGTAG
>NZ_BCQX01000139.1 GCF_001552295.1 Globicatella sanguinis NBRC 15551
TTATATGGACTCTATCTAATAGTTTATATCGCGATATGATGATCATGTTATGTATAGTATTACTTATCCATCTCTATGAATATTAAATAGAGCCGAAACAAGTTTTTTACTCATTTCGACTCTTATTTTTTAATAAAGTTAACAATATGAATTTGAATGACATTCTTTAAAGATTTAATTTCATACGATTATTTTTTATCGCCTAAGCGAGCAATTTTTCCTTGTTGAATATATACGGTTAAAATCGCAATATCCGCTGGATTGACACCACTCACTCGACTTGCTTGTCCTAGTGTACTAGGTTGGATTTTTTTCAAGCGGTCTCTGGCTTCTGTTGCTAAACTGTCCACCGCATCATAATCAATATCTTCTGGAATGAACTTTTCTTCCATTGATTTCATTTTATCGACTCTTTGGTTTGCCTTAACAATATAACCTGCGTATTTTATTTGAATTTCAATTTGCTCTGCTATTTGACGTTCTAATGGACCTTCCTCACGAGGTATGATGCTGATTAAATCTCGATATCGAACCTCTGGTCTTTTTAGTAGATCTACTGCTAAAATACCATCTTTTAATTGTGTTGATTGAATACTATCTAAATAATCAACCAATCCTGGTGTCTTTGGAGTTAAACGAATATTGCTTAATCTTTCTAATTCTAGTTCGATTAGATTTTGCTTAGTGATAAAATAATCATAACGTTCTTGAGTCACTAATCCTAGTTGATATCCCATTTCTGTTAATCTTAAGTCTGCATTATCATGGCGTAATAATAAACGATATTCAGCACGGGAGGTTAGCAGTCGATAGGGTTCGGTTGTGCCTTTGGTAACTAAATCATCAATCATTACTCCGATATATCCTTCACTACGTTTCATTATGAAAGGTTCTTTTCCTTGAACTTTTAGTGAAGCATTGATCCCTGCAATTAAACCTTGTCCTGCAGCTTCTTCATAACCACTCGTTCCATTCATTTGGCCTGCTGTAAATAAACCATTAATAAGTTTTGTTTCTAACGATAGTGTTAATTGATGGGGAATTACAACGTCATACTCAATTGCATATCCCGGTCTCATCAATTGTGCATTCTCTAATCCTTTTATAGAATGCAATATTTCCATTTGAACATCTTCTGGCATGGAAGTAGATAATCCTTGAACATACATCTCATCTGTACCTAATCCTTCTGGTTCGATAAAGATTTGATGACGTGGTTTATCACTAAAACGAACAATTTTATCTTCAATCGAAGGACAATAGCGTGCACCTACTCCTTCGACTATTCCACTAAACATCGGTGCTCGGTGAAGGTTCCCTCTAATAATTTCATGAGTCATTTCATTCGTGTGGGTTAACCAACAAGGAACACTCTCTTCTTTATAACTTTCATCAGGTGTTAAAAATGAAAAATGATTAGGTTTTTCATCACCTGGTTGTATTTCGGTTTGATCAAAATCGATTGAGTTTTTATTAATTCTAGGTGGAGTACCTGTTTTAAAACGAGCAAGTTCAAAACCTAATTCTAATAAATTCTCTGATAACTTAATAGATGGTAAAGTATTGTTGGGACCTGATGAATATCCTAATTCACCAATTATGATACGTCCTCTAGAGGATGTTCCTGCAGTTAAAACAACTGCATTCGATAAATAACGCGCACCTGTTGAAGTCACAACACCTTTTACTTGATTATCTTCAACAATTAACTCAGTTACTAATCCTTGTTTTAAATCTAGATTCTCGGAGTTTTCTAACACTTGTTTCATCGATTGAGCATATAGCTGTTTATCCGCTTGTGCTCTTAAAGCTTGAACTGCTGGACCTTTTCCAGTATTTAGTAAACGCATTTGAATATACGTTTTATCGATATTGCGCCCCATTTCCCCACCTAAAGCATCGATTTCTCTCACTACGACGCCTTTAGCTGGTCCACCGATAGATGGATTACATGGCATAAAAGCGACCATCTCTAAACTTAATGTTAACAATAATGTTTTACTTCCCATCCGGGCACTTGCTAGAGCTGCTTCCGACCCAGCGTGTCCCGCACCTACGACAATAACGTCATAGGAACCTGCTTCAAATTGTTTCATCTAATTTCCCCTTTTAATAAAATACGACACTTTGTTCTATAAGTTGATTAGCGACATAAGTAAATTTTGCAGAAAAATAGGGTCTTCGATCTAAAATCCATTGTAGAAAAATATAATCGCCTTCCCAAGTCGGTTTGTTCATAACATCTTCATAGTTGACCCATTCCAAAGTACCCTCTGGACAATTTTCAATTAAATTTCCTGAAAATTCGGTGACACGGTAGACAAAACTATACCAGTCTTGTCCATCTGGTGTGAAATTTGGAAATGTTATAAATCCACATAATTCCAATTTTTCAGCAATTAATCCTGTTTCTTCATAAATTTCTCGTTTAGCACATTCTTCTGGCGTTTCACCTATTTCAAACTTACCACCGACACTGACCCATTTACCTTGATGAATATCATTTTCTTTTTTATTACGATGTAACAATAATAATTGTGAACCATTATCGATATAACATATTGTTGATAATTTCATTTTAGCCTCTACTTTCCTAGACAGAACTGACTAAACAGTTTATTCAATAATTCATCTTGAACGCTCTCACCCGTTATTTCGCCTAAAAGATCCCATGCTTTTGTAAAATCGATTTGAATTAAATCAACTGGCATTCCCATCTCAACAGAACTTAATACTTCATTTAATGAATCAACCGCTTGATTAAGCAATGCGACATGACGTGTATTGAGTAAGTAGTTAACATCTGTTGATTGGATTTCACCAGCGAAAAACTTTTTCTCTATTGCGGCTTCTAAAACTTCGATGCCTTGTTCTTCTATCATAGAGGTTGCAATTAATTCATCTTGTTTAATATAAGGACTCAAAGATTCCATCGTCAAGGCAGGTTTTAAATCTTGTTTGTTTAATAAGATTAAGCGATTCATGCCATTCGTTGCTTCAAGTAATTCTTTGTCTACCGGTTGTAATGTCTCAGATTGATTTAAAATTAAGATGATCAGATCGGCCTGTTCTATCATTTTACGCGATTTTTCTACACCTATTTTCTCTACTACTTCATCCGTTTCACGAATGCCTGCAGTATCAATTAATTGTAATGGAACACCTCTTACGTTGACATATTCCTCTATGATATCACGTGTTGTTCCTTCTATATCAGTAACAATCGCTTTATCTTCGCCTATTAATCGGTTTAAAAGACTCGATTTCCCAACATTTGGACGACCTACAATAGCGGTTTTAATACCATCTCTAAATAATTTCCCTTGTTGAGCTTGAGATAAAATATTTAAGATTTGTTTCTTAACAGCCAATCCTGTTTCTTCAAGTTGCTTTAATGATAATTCTTCTACATCATCATATTCAGGATAATCAATGGTTACTTCTACTTGTGCTAGTGTGTCTAACATATTTTGTCTCAAACTACGGATTTTTTTCGATAAACTTCCACTTAATTGATTCACAGATGCGCTCATGGCCTTACTAGTTTTAGCTTGAATTAAATCCATCACCGCTTCTGCTTGCGATAAATCAATTCTTCCATTTAAAAATGCGCGTTTGGTGAATTCTCCTGGTTCGGCTAATCGTGCCCCTTGTTTTAAGACCAGCTCTAATATTCTTTGAACGGCCATTATGCCACCATGACAATTTATTTCAATAATATCTTCTGTCGTAAATGATCGTGGTGCACGCATGACACTCACCATAACTTCATCCATTATCTCGTTATTATGAGGATCAATTATATGACCGTAATTAATGGTATGTGATGCGACTTTTTGAAGATCTTTACCTTTAAAAATTTGATTAGCATATTGAATTGCTTCAGACCCACTTAAACGTACAATCCCGATAGCACCTTCTCCTAAAGCTGTGGAAATAGCAGCAATTGTGTCTAATTGGTACATATCATCACGCTCCTTCTTAAAATATAAAAAAGTGCCTAAACTCCCCCTATTCATCATAGGAGTAGTTAGCACTTTGACTGCTTAGTATTCATTTCGATTGAATTATACAGAAAATAGTTTCAGAATGCAACTATCGACATCGATAATATTTGTGAAGTATTCATTATTATGTCATAAAATACAATGGGAGTGTCTAAGATGTAGAAAAATCAAATCATTTTACTTCATCTGTTCAGTCCTTAAGTTGAGTCGGTATCAAACGGGTCTTTAAAACATAGCTTAATGCCACTCAAAAATTGTCATTGTTATTATCAAGCAAAAACGACTGAATTTATCATGTGTTTGCCTAACCAACTTTTACTTAATTATGAAAACGATTGGTTAATATCAGTTTTCCACATATCATTAGGATACCATAATCCACCATCAGGATAACTTATGGTATTAGGGGTCATGCCTAAACCATCAACGGTTAATTGAACAGCTTCCACACCGTAATGTTCTATCATAGTCATGACAATCGCTGGAATAATCCCTCGTTCTGTCGCTTCATTTTGATTCATAGCTGCAATAATACCCGGTGTAAAATCGACATTAATATAAGAAGTTTCTTTATTAATTTTATTAACTGAAATATCTGGTGTTATCCAACCTAATGTTTGAAACAATTTTGTGTAAATATTAGCTGTTTCTTCATTCGTTTGAAACTTTATTGGCGCCACATCATCGACTAATGCCAATTTATTATCTACTTGTTGTGGTGCTTTAATCGGGATTTGGACTTGAAAATAACTATTCTGATTAATGCTTGATAGGACTAAGCTATCATCTGGATTAATTTCAGCTACAATACCCAAACCTTTAGCAAAATATTTTATTTGTTGGCCATCTTGATAAGTAACTTCTACTACATCTTGATAAGTCGTTCCGTTTATATCTATTGTTTCAAATAAATTAGTGATACTGGCTACTTCCTCAGACGTCATTTCCCAAGAATTACCTTTTTGGATTGGTGCCCTTAAAATTATTTTGGACCCTTCTGTAGATATGTTAGATAATTGATTACTTGGAATGATGGTGCCTTCTCCAATACCTAAATCAGTGATTTGTGTTGCATCCCAGGCATAATAGTGATTTGAGATGGCGGTCGGTGTTTGTTCCCTGACTTGCATCCTTTTTAAATTACCGTCAACAAACTCCATATATCGAAAAAATTCTTGATCATTCTCAATAAATTGATTCATTTGATTAGGTTGTATCGGGATAAAATCAACGATATTTTCAAAACTCATCGTCTCATCATAAGCCGCTTCATTCGTAATCTCAATATTTATCGTTTTTTCTGCTTCCTTATTTTTGTGGGACGCTTGTTCAATATTTTGCTTTTCCGTTATATAGGCTTGTCTTTCTTCACTTAATCGAATCATCGGCTCTTTACTACAAGCACTTAAAAATATAATGGATAAAAGAATAATAACATTTGGATGTTTCATTCAATAAATCCTTTCTAGATAAAATACGACGTATGTAAATTTTAATATTCTTTATAACAAATCAATTTTACGTAAATTAAGCTATAATTTCAAGCTTTAATC
>NZ_BCQX01000140.1 GCF_001552295.1 Globicatella sanguinis NBRC 15551
CTACTTCTTGTCCACTCCCGTAGTTGGATAATAATTGTTTAGCTAGCAAAAAATTGAAGACAAATTCAAGCAGAGGATAGAACAAAATCGTTCGGTCCTTTGCTTTTTTTATTTGGATAAGAGCTATAAACTTGATATACTAAAAGTAATAAAAAGGAGATGATTAAGATGCCGCAAGTTCAACAAAAAGCCACAACTAAAAGATTGGTTGCGATAGGAGCTTCATTAATTATTTTAGGACTTGGTGCTTTTACAACGACTCAAAAACCGCAAAATGAGCAAACATCTAGTTCAGAAACATTAACTGACATGGTACTGAATCGCCAAGATTTTAATGAAAAAGTCTTACAAGGTAATGATGTCACTAATCGTATCGCAGTTATCCGAGTCAATGGTGTGATTCAAGATAATGGATCAAGTTCTTTGATAAGTGGTAGTGAAGGTTATCAGCATCAACAAGTGATTGAACAATTTAAAGCAGCTGCCAAAGACTCAACCGTAAAAGGGATATTATTAGCAGTTGATAGCCCAGGTGGCGGCGTTTATGAAAGTGCTGAGTTGCGTGCGCAAATTCAAAAAGTTCGCGAAGAAACTAACAAACCTATTTATACTTCATTTGGTTCAGTCTCAGCTAGTGGTGGTTATTATATTTCAGCAGAAACAGATCGGATTTATGCTGCAGAAGAGACAACTACCGGTTCAATCGGAGTTATTATGGGCAATTATGATTTCTCACAATTAATGGAAAATATTGGTGTGAAGCAAAATGTTATTAAATCTGGTGAAATGAAAGATATTATGAGTTCTACTCGATCAATGACTAAAGAAGAAAAAGAAGTAATCCAAACTTACTTAAACAATGCCTTTGAACGTTTCTTAGAAATTGTTATGAATGGTCGAGGTATGAGCAAAGAGGAAGTTTTAAAAGTAGCAGATGGACGTGTGTTTGATGGACGTCAAGCTGTTGAAAATGGTCTGGTTGATGAAATCGGTTATGAAGCTGATGCAATTAAGGGACTGGCAGAAAAAATAGCAGCTGAGAATCCAGTGGTATTTGAATACGTAGCAAAAGATGCAAGTCTCTTTTCAAACTACTTACCATTTGGTTTAAACTTTAAAGGGAATCAAGATTTAACTTCACAGGCGGGGCAAGTGTGGTCATTCATTGAAGCACAACAATCACCCACTGCTCAATATATTTATCGAGGTGGTCACTAATGACAAAATTAGATAAATCAAATTTAGAGGACGAATGGGTTGATCAAGTTGAACAACTTTCAGAAAATACAGCTAGCGATACCGTTACTAATAACGAGAATCAAGGAACAAGCGAAGAAGAGTTAGCTGAGACTGTCAATAAATCGTTAACTTATGATGCAGAAGATGGTACCGTTCTTGCACGGGAAGATTACGAAGATGTACAACTGCCCCATGATAATGCTACACCTGAATTATCTTCAGTTAATGAAGATGTATCTGAACAGGAATTACCTGCAAACGAGACGATGTCAACGCCTAAAGACGATGCATTAAACCCGGAGCCATCAACTAACGAAGAGATGCCAACCTCTAAAGACGATGTGTCAAAGCACACTATTTCGGCCAATCAAGACTTATTACTAAATCAGGAGAAAAAATCAGTTAATGAGTCAACATCAGAGGCCGAACTACTAACTGCCAATGAAACGAAGCAACAGACAGCTGACACTTCAACCGAAGAGGAGTATGATTGGTCAACCGGTAAGGATTCAACTAACAATTATCAAGCAATCGAGAAAGCGGAATGGGAAGCTGATCGTAAATATAAAATTGATAAAGGCTCACCTTATGAGTTCCATTATATTGCTAGTGCCCATCGACGTGTTGTAGCTTTTTTAATTGATAGCTTAGTCATAACGGGACTTATTAATTTATTCTTCAGCATGTGGAGCTTTACGTCGCTGATTAACTTTGGTATTTCAACTGCTATTTATTGTCTTTATTTTGCTGGATTGACTTTAATCTTTAAAGGGCAAACTTTAGGCAAGATGATAATGGGCTTAAGAACGGTTCGATTAGATGGTTATAATCTTAAACTATCAGATATTTTCTTTAGAGAAATTGTATCAAGAATTATTCAAAGACCATATCCCTTTTTATATTTAATCAGTTTCTTTACTAGTGAGAAAAAACAAATTGGTGACTGGGTGGCGAACACTTGTGTCATCGTAGATTTTGAATAATTGAGGAGTAGCGAATGATCAAACCAATAGTAAAAGATACCTTTTTTTATCACAAAAATCAGTAGAAGCGACTAAAGCCGATTTGCCTATCATCCGAGATTTACAAGATACTTTAAATGCTAATCGTGAACACTGTGTTGGCATGGCCGCTAATATGATTGGCCATTTGAAAAATATTATTATTTTCTCTTTAGGACCAGTTGACATGGTAATGGTGAATCCACAAATCATCGCAAAATCAGAACCATATGAGGTTGAAGAAAGTTGTTTGTCATTAGAAGGAGTGCGTAAAACGACTCGCTATCGCAAAATAACGGTGAGTTACCAAGATGCTCATTTTAAAAAGCATACTGGACAGTATCAAGATTTTTTAGCGCAAGTGATTCAACACGAAATCGATCATCTCCATGGTATTATTATTTAATAGTTAGCTGAATTGAGTATGTTAAAAAATATTGTTGAAATGAATAAACTATCGTTAAAGGAATTCGTTTTCATCATTTAATGCAAATTTTAGAAAATCATGATAAAATGAAAAACGAGTGAAAACGGAGGTGGATGAATGGTTACGATTAATGATATTGCAAGAGAAGCGGGCGTTGCCAAGAGTACCGTTTCGAGATATCTTAATGGTGGCTCAGTAAGTCAGAAAACAGCTAAGAAAATAAATTTCGTGATCCAAAAAACAGGATATTTACCGAACACCTTTGCCCAAAGTTTAAAAGCAAAGCAAACGAAAATGGTGGGAGCTATCACACCACGTTTAGATAGTTATGCGTCAAATACAATGTTATCTGGAGTAGAAAATTATTTAAGAAAAAAAGGTTATAAATTATTAATTGTCAATTCAAACCTTGAACCCGAATCAGAATTAGAGGCAATAAGAAGTTTTCAAGCGAACCGGATGGATGGCATTATCTTTTTGATGACCCATTTTTCAGAAGATTTAGAAAAAACGATGAAAGCATCTAAAATACCAATTGTGGTAGTGGGGCAAGAAAATCCAATAGGAGATTCAATTTTCTTTAGCGAACAAACAGCTGGAGAGCAATTAGCGCACTACCTTTATCGATTGGGTCATCGTAAAATTCATTATTTAACAGCTACTAAAAATGACCCTGCGATTGGGATATACCGTCGTAACGCTATACGAAATACATTTCTAGCCTTCGGGGACACGGAGTTTGAAGAGTTAGAGGCAGGCTTTAGAATGGACGAAGCATATGAAGTGACTAAGCGAGAGTTAATTTTATCGCAACCAGAGTTAATTGTGGGAGCAACCGATATGATGGCGATTGGTGCGATGAAAGCCTGTTTAGAAGAAGGGTTAAGAGTCCCGAAAGATGTTAGTATTGCGGGCTTTGGGAATCATGCGACCGGAGCTTCTTTTTATCCAGGTTTAACAACAGTCGAATATCCTTATTTTAATGCGGGTGAGATTGCAGCAGGCCATTTGTTACACCGAATTAATCATCAGCAACAAGAAGAAAGCATCGAATTACCAACAAAATTAATTTTAAGAGAGTCCGTTTTGGATAAAAGATGAAGAAAAAGACCGATGAAAACATGAAAATAATAAATTTTTTATAAAAATTATTTTCAATCTCTTTCAGGTTGATGGCCTATTACCAGTGTTTTGGTGAAGAGGTCATCTTTTTTTTTTACTTAATATAGCTTAAAAACCTTAATTTAATCAATTTGTTGACGTTTCCATGTTGCAATTTATTTTTTTATTTCGTATAATGAACTCAGCAATTAGGAACTGGTTCCAAAAAAGAAAGACAAATATATGGAGGTATCAAAATGGATTACAAAGATATAGCAAAATCCGTTGTGGAAAATTTAGGTGGAACAGAAAACATTAATAGCGTGGCTCACTGTGCAACTCGTTTACGTGTAATGGTTAAAGACGAGCAAAAAATTAATAAAGAAAAAATGGAAAATGTCGATAAAGTAATGGGTGCTTTCTTTAACTCAGGACAATATCAAATTATTTTTGGAACGGGTACCGTTAATAAAGTATACGATGCAGTCGCTCAATTACCAGGTGTTAATACGGTGACAAAATCTGATCAAAAAGCATCAGCATCTGAACAACAACCACAAGGTAGTTTCTTTAAACGTGCCATTCGTACATTTGGTGATGTGTTTGTTCCAATTATTCCGGTTTTAGTAGCAACTGGGTTATTTATGGGGGTTCGTGGATTATTAACACAACCTGACATATTGGCATTATTCGGTATGACACCAGAAAGTTTAAATCCAAATTTCATTCAATGGACGCAAATTTTAACGGATACAGCTTTTGCTTTCTTACCAGCATTAGTCGCTTGGTCTTCATTCAAGGTATTTGGTGGTAACCCAGTATTAGGGATTGTCTTAGGATTAATGATGGTTCATCCTTCATTGCCAAATGCTTATGATGTAGCAGGCGGTAGTGCTGAACCAATGCAATTCTTTGGCTTCATTCCCGTTGTAGGTTATCAAGGTACGGTAATCCCTGCTTTTATCGTTGGGATGGTCGGTGCGAAATTAGAAAAATGGCTACATCAACATGTTTCTGAAACATTTGATTTATTAGTCACACCATTCTTAACTTTATTAATTATGAATATTCTAGGTTTATTTGCGATTGGACCTGTATTCCATTCATTAGAAACAGTCGTTTTATCAGCAACGGAATGGGTATTAGCTTTACCATTTGGTTTAGCGGGATTAATTATTGGTGGTTTACAACAATTAATCGTAGTGACCGGTATTCACCACATTTTCAACTTCTTGGAAGTACAATTATTAGCAAAAGATGGTGTCAACCAATTTAATGCCTTCTTAACCGCAGCAACAGCTGCACAAGCTGGCGCAATCTTTGCTGTAGGATCAAAAACCACTAATGCTAAATTAAAAGCCTTATCCTTCTCAGCGGGTATCTCTTGTTTACTAGGAATTACTGAACCAGCAATCTTTGGTGTTAACTTACGTTATGGTAAACCATTTGTAATGGGGTTAATTGGTGGTGCTGTGGGTGGTTTCTTAGGTAGTATTTTAAACCTTAAAGCAACTGGTATGTCAGTTACTGTCTTACCTGGTACTTTATTATACTTAAATCAATTATTACCGTATTTCTTAATGATGGCAGTGGCCTTTGGAGTTGCATATGGCTTAACTTATATGTTTGGTTTTAATGATGAAATGACCGCGAAATAATAATTTAACTGAGGCTGGGGAGTAGACCAGAAGTAG
>NZ_BCQX01000141.1 GCF_001552295.1 Globicatella sanguinis NBRC 15551
ATTAAGACGTAGTTTGATGCCACTCAACCACTGCGCTTTTGATTACGACTTACTAACTTGACATAATTTATCAAGCTTGTTCTCAACTACGTTAAGACGCAGTTTGATGCCACTCAACCACTGCGCTTTTGATTAAGACTTACTAACTTGACAGAATTTATCAAGCTTGTTCTCAACTACGTTAAGACGCAGGTTGAGACCAATCAACCACTGCGCTTTGAATTAAATAGACATGCCTGAACAGAATTTAAAAAGTTTTTGCCAACTCCCTTTTTATATGGTGAGAGTGAACATGATAGCCCACTCGTTTATGCACTTCTACATTCCAGTAGAATGTAGAAGACAGGGCAGGTAAATCAACACGGTTTTTGTTCTGGCAAAATTTGATAACGATACGTATTAAAAAATGTTTCTATACTTTTAGCTATAGGTGAATGGAGAAATTTTCATACCCCACAACATTTGACAAAGAGACACAAAACATTCATTCACTGTCCTCAAACCACCTCGATATTACTTCCGATTTTTTCGTACTTTAAAATGCAAAAAAGAGGTTGAGATGAAATTCAGTGAATTTCTCCTAACCTCTTAGTGATTTAATTAAAAATTAGTTGTTTTGAGCAGCTTCAACCGCAGCATTAACTAATTCTACTACTTCTTCAGCAGTCGAACATTCGTTAATCGCTTTGTCAGCTAGTGCTTGCATTTCCGTTAAGTTTAATTTACTAATTAAGCTACGAGTTTTTAATACGCTGGTAGCACTCATAGAGAATTCATCTAAGCCCATACCTAATAATAATGGAACAGCGATTTGGTCGCCGGCCATTTCCCCACACATACCAGTCCATTTACCTTCTTTATGTGAAGAATCGATAACGTGTTTAATTAACGTCAAGATTGATGGATTATATGGTTGGTATAAGTATGAAACTTGTTCATTCATACGGTCTGCAGCCATTGTATATTGAATTAAGTCATTTGTACCAATACTGAAGAAGTCTACTTCTTTAGCAAATTGGTGCGCTAAAACAGCAGCCGCTGGAATTTCGATCATAATCCCTACTTGGATTGAATCTGAAACTTCTACTCCTTCTGCTACTAACTCAGCTTTAGTTTCATCTAAAATCGCTTTAGCGGCACGGAATTCTTGTAACGTTGCAATCATTGGGAACATAATACGTAAATCACCATGAACAGATGCTCTTAATAAAGCACGTAATTGTGTTTTGAACATTTCTGTGCGGTCTAATGAGATACGAATTGCACGGTAACCTAAGAATGGGTTCATTTCTTCTGGTAAAGTTAAATAAGGTAATTCTTTATCTCCACCAATATCCATTGTACGAACAACAACACCCTTACCGTCCATTGACTCTAATACTGTTTTATATGCTTCGTATTGATCATCTTCGGTTGGGAAGTCTGGTGAATCCATATATAAGAATTCAGTACGGTATAAACCAACACCTTCGGCTCCATTTTCTAAGACACCTTTAACGTCTTTTGGTGTTCCGATGTTAGCTGCTAATTCAACATGATGACCATCTTTAGTTACAGAAGGTGCTGAAACTAATTTTTCCCATTCTGCTTTTTGGGCAGCATAAGCATCTGCTTTAGCTTGGTACTCTTTAATTTCTTCTTCTGTTGGATTTAACAATACCACGCCTTCTAACGCATCAACAATTAATAAATCGCCATCTTTTACTGTTTCAGTAATTGATTTTGTTCCAACGATAGCTGGAATTTCTAAAGAACGCGCCATAATTGCTGAGTGAGAAGTACGTCCACCAATGTTGGTTACGAACGCTTTTACAAAATCTTTGTTTAATTGCGCTGTATCACTTGGTGTTAAGTCGTGTGCAATCACAACGACTTCCTCATCGATGGTTGCAGGACTTGGTAATTTAACGCCTAATAATGCAGCTAAGACACGTTCGCTAACATCTTTAATATCAGCTGCACGTTCTTGCATATAAGGATTGTCTTCCATTCCAGCAAACATGTTAATAAAGAATGTTGAAACTTCATGTAACGCAGCTTCAGCATTCACATTTTCATCTTTAATTTTCATTTTTACTTGATCCGTAAATTCAGGATCTTGTAAAACCATTAAGTGCGCTTCAAAGACTTGCGCTTCTTCCGCACCTAAAGATTCTTTTGCAATATCTCTAATTTTTGAAACTTCTACAATCGCTTGCTCATAAGCAGCATCTAAACGAGCAACCTCTGCATCCGCATCTTCAACACGTTTTGTTTCAAAAGAAAGGTTTGGTTCTGTTAAAAGATAAACAGGAGCGATAGCAATGCCATCGCTCGCTGCAATCCCAGTTAATTTAACTGTTGTCATATTAGTTAGCTAAACCTTCGTTTTTCATGGTTTCAGCAACTGCTGCGATTGCTTCAACTTCATCGGCACCTTCAGCTGTAATCACTACGTCAGCTCCTTGGCCAACACCTAATGACATTACACCCATGATAGATTTAAGGTTAACTGATTTACCTTTATATTCTAAGTTTAAATCTGATGAAAATTTGCTCGCAGTTTGAACTAATAAAGTTGCTGGACGAGCGTGGATTCCTGTTTCAGCTACTACATGAAATTCTTTCTTTTCCATAATACAATACCCCTTTAAGATAATTTATTAAGAGCCGTTTTGAGATTTATCAAAACTGAACCCTATCATAGTAAGAATACCATTTTTTTAAGGTTCTAACAACTATTTATGCTGATTTTCTTTAATAAAACCCTTTTTAACTCTCTTTGCCGCTAATATTTTGAAGCGCCAACACCATTGTACTACTTTTCACAAGTTTTGAAAACCCTTTTACATATTTTTATTTAATATAGGCCAGCATTCGTAATTTATAGTTATTGTATTAATTATTTTTATTTTATCGGCTTTTTTACTGTTATTTTCAGCTAAATAAGATTATAATAGTAGACAAAAGCAGAGGAGGTTCTACATGAAATTAATCGATGTTACCAATAGCCACTCAGATTTAGTAACTCGCCAACTAGAAAACACCGACTCTCACTCAGTTCGTGTCTATTCTGTTGGGCCTTGTACAGTTATTTATACTATCGCTAATACGCATCAAAATATTATTATCATTAATAAAACTAGACCGGTTCGCCAAAGAGAAATCGACTTTGTTTTAGGTAAATTACTCCCTGACACAAATGTAGATGAATTGGAAACGATAAAAGGTGATAACTTCATTCAATTCGAGTTAAAAAATTAAATAATAACCACTAAGTTTTACCAGTAATCATCAAGGGCTTATCTTAATCAGCCAGCAAAGATGCATTCGGTTAAACTTAGTGGTTTTTTTATCGATTCTTTTATTAAAGTAACTGCAATAATGTCACATCAGGATATTTATCTTTAAACCAATTTTCAGCGAATTGATTTTCAAATAAAAATACTGGATTTCCGAAACGGTCACGCGTTAATAAATTACGACTACTTGACATGTTCGGGTTTAAATCTTTCTCGTCGATCCAACGAGCAATTTTGTTCCCCATTGGGGTCATTACAACTTCCGCATTATACTCATGCAATAAACGGTATTGGAAAACTTCAAATTGTAATTGCCCCACAGCTCCAATAATATATTCTTCAGTATGATAAGTCTTATATAATTGAATCGCCCCTTCTTGAACTAATTGTTCTATACCTTTATGAAAAGATTTTTGTTTCATCACATTTTTAGGTGTCACTTTCATAAATAATTCAGGGGTAAATTGTGGTAATGGTTTAAACTCAACATTGCTTTTTCCTGAAAAAATCGTATCGCCGATTTGTAAATTACCAGTATCATACAAACCAATAATATCGCCTGCTACGGCTTCTTGCGTTTCTTCACGTGAATCAGCCATAAACTGCGTTGTATGGGCTAAACGCAATACCTTACCGGTTCTCTTTAAGGTGACATTCATCCCTTTTTCAAACGATCCGGAACAAATGCGGATAAAAGCAATACGATCGCGGTGAGCCGGGTTCATATTGGCTTGGATTTTGAAAATAAAGCCTGTAAACTGTTCATCCGTCGGATCGACGACAATCGACTCATCTTTGGTCTCTACTTTAGATGGGGCCGGTGCTAAGTCAACAAAGGCATCAAAGAAAGTTTGAACACCAAATCCGGTTAAGGCCGATCCAAAGAAGACTGGGGTTAATTTACCTGTATTGATTAACTCGCGGTCAAATTCATTACCTGCTTCCGCTAATAATTGGGCATCTTCTAGTGCTTGAGTATAGATGGAAGATTCTTTAAATGAATGTTCCCCTACGGCTTCGCCCTCTTCGTCTAGTGGGATATACGTTTCTTCACCCTCTTCAGGACCTTTTAATTCAACTCGCTTATTATATAAATCATATAAACCTAATAAACCTTTTCCCATCCCCATTGGCCAATTCATTGGATAGGCATCAATGCCTAAAACTTCTTCTAATTCCGCAACTAATTCTAATGGTTCGCGCCCATCACGGTCTAATTTATTCATAAATGTAAAAATGGGAATGCCACGCATGCTACAAACTTCAAATAATTTTTTCGTTTGTGGCTCAATCCCTTTACCTGAATCCACCACCATCACGGCTGCGTCTACGGCCATTAATGTTCGATACGTATCTTCTGAGAAATCTTCGTGCCCAGGTGTATCGACAATATTCACTTGGAACCCATCATAATCCACTTGCATCACTGAACTCGTTACCGAAATCCCTCTTTGTTTTTCGATTTCCATCCAGTCAGATTTTGCAAATTTGTTTGATTTTTTACCTTTTGCTTTTACCGTTCCCGCTTCACGGATTGCCCCACTAAACAATAAGAATTGTTCTGTAATCGTTGTTTTCCCTGCATCCGGATGGGAAATAATCGCAAAAGTTCGGCGTTTATTTACTTCTTTTTTTAAGTTGATTGCCATTAGAAACTCCTATCTTTATTAATTCATTATTTAAAAAAATCAAGGGAGTGAACAAGAAGTAGAAAATCGATTGATTTTCGCTACGTCTGCCCACCCCCGCACTATTGAATCGCAATAAAACAAGCTCTGAATAGACCACATTTTACGCCATTCAACTTCTGCGCCATTATAGAACGCCACAAGACAAGGGAGTGGGCAAGAAGTAG
>NZ_BCQX01000142.1 GCF_001552295.1 Globicatella sanguinis NBRC 15551
ATAATGCTTAAAGGATATTGTCTTTTAAATTGCCTAAAATTTTATTAATAATTAATAACTTGTCCGACAGAAATAATCGTTGAGCCACCATTAGCTGCAATTAATGTATTCACATCGATACCTGATCGTCTTGCGATGCTATAAAGAGTATCACCGGCTACTACGGTATAACTACCAGTAGTTGACGTTACAGTTGTAGTTGGTGCTGGAGTTTCTGTTACGGTCGTCGTTGCGCTTGTTGTATCTGTTGTGCTTGTTGACGTCGTTGGTTCATTGCTAGTGTTATTATTAGCTACTGTTGAACCACTAACCACTAAACTTTGACCCGGATGTAATACCGTTCCTTCAGCTAGTCCATTGGCACTTAAAATTTGGCCAACAGTTGTTTGGTGACGGCTAGCGATTGACCATAAGGTATCTCCTGCTACAACGGTATAATTACCATTGGAAGTTGATACTGGTGTCGTCGTTGCTTCTTCTTTTTCGGTAACTGGCGTCGAATCCGTTTGAGTAGTTGCTACACTTGGTATTGTAATGACTTTACCAGCTATTAAATTTTGTCCATTTTGAGCCATTAAACTTTCAACGGAAACATTGTATCGACGAGCTAATGACCAATAAGTATCGCCCGCTTTTACAGTATAGTTACCTTTAGTATTGGTTGGCGTTGAGTTAGTAGACTCTTCTTTAGGACTGTTATTTTCAGTTGATGCTTGAGTCGTTTGACCCGGAACAACTAATTTTTGTCCGACATATAAACTAGAAGAACTAGTATTATTTAAACGTTGTAATTCACCCGCACTAACACCCAATCGACGTGCTAATGACCAATAGGTGTCCCCCGCTTTAACGGTATATTGACCTTGTTGAGTAGGGGTTGTTGGCGTTTCAACGGTGGTTTCTTTTTCAGTTTCATTTTTTTCTGTATTCGCTACTCCAGGAATACGAATCGCTTGACCTACAAATAAATTGCCATTCGTCGCATTATTCGCATTTTGTAATGATTTAACATCCAAACCGAATTTACGCGCTAACGACCAGTAAGTGTCTCCAGCTTCAACCACATAATTGGTGGTCGTACCATTGTTAGTCGTGTTTTCTTCAGTACCACCTTGGTTGTTATTATTATTTTGATTATTATTTGACTGATTACCTACTGTATCATAAGCAGTTAAATTGTTTTGTTGAATAATCGCGTTTAACTTCGATGCGTAAGAAGTATCCGTCGCATAACGACCGGTTAAATGGCGAGTGGCATCTTGATAGCTATTCGTTTGGCTAACACGTGCCCCTAAATAATAATTATAGCGCCAACTATTGGCACCATTATCCCCTGTTAAAATATTAGCATAATCTTGTAATGAGCCGGCATAATCGTCATAACGTTTGAAAGCTTCATTGGCTACATAATAATTGCCAGTACCATCATCTTCTAAAGTATCCATATTAACGGTATTATCAGATGAACTTCCTTTAATTCCAAATAAATTATGATATGGCGCTCTTGCTAAGGTAGAATTTCCCCATCCAGATTCTAATACGGCTTGAGCAATCATAACAGATGCATATAAATCATTAGAAGCGGCAATTTTCTTAGCACTATCTGTGACAAGGTTTAAAAATTCACTCTTACTTAATCGTGTATTAGATGTCGTTTGAGCCATAACATTAGATGGCTTCGTTGTGGATTCAATAAATGCTGCCGTTGAAAACATAATTAATCCAGTATTAAAAGCTTTACGAATTTTTTTCATTCGTTCAACTTGTTTATTTCTCTGTTGTTTCTTTACTGTAACGCGTCTAGATTGAACTGGCACTCGATTCGCCTCCTAAATTATATTCATGTTTTATTCTAACCCAAATTAAGTTATAATTATAGAGATTCCGATGATTTATCGTTAAAGCTTAATGATTGTAATATAATTGAAACACGAGGAGAGTTGTTATGAAAAATGCTTTACACTTTAGCCATCAATTGTTAGCAGATTTAATTCAACGTTTCCCTAATGGAACTTATATTGATGCTACCTTAGGTAATGGCAATGATACTCATTTTATAATCAATCAACCTCATTTTAAAGGACATGTTTATGGCTTTGATATTCAAAAACAAGCCATTCTCAATTCTACTGCAAAACTTGAGGCGCATCCAAAATACCAACTAGTCAGTTTAATAGAGCAGAGCCATGATCAAATAAACAAGATCATAAGCGAACCAACCATTGCTGGAGCTATCTTTAATTTAGGGTATTTACCTGGTGGTGACCATGATATTACCACTCATTTTCCTAGTACGCTATCGGCTATTGAACAAATTGCCGAAAAATTAGTTAAAAGAGGTCAGATTTTATTAGTAATTTATTCTGGGCATCCAGCAGGTATGATTGAAAAGCAAAAATTATTCGACGCCTTATCGACATGGTCTCAAAAAGAATACCAAGTCCTACAATATGAATTTATTAATCAACAAAATCAGCCACCCATGTTATTAATAATCGAAAAAATTAAATGAAAAATAAACGTAGACTATGATAAAGTACCATCCCCTTATCTAGTCTACGTTTTATGTTATGCGTTAATAGCTGCTTTTAAAGCCTCTACTTTATCTGTTTGTTCCCAAGGTAATTCAATATCACGACGACCAAAATGTCCATAAGCTGCGGTTTGAGCATAAATTGGTCGTAATAAGTCTAACATTTCGATGATGCCTTTCGGCGTTAAGCGGAATGTTGAGCGAACAGCAGCAATTAATTTACTTTCTGTTATCTCACTGGTATTAAAGGTATCAATTGAAATCGAAACAGGTTCGGCCACCCCAATCGCATAAGCCAGTTGGACTTCACAACGCTTAGCTAAACCAGCTGCTACAATATTTTTCGCAATATAGCGAGCGGCATAACTGGCTGAGCGGTCGACTTTCGTTGCGTCTTTCCCTGAGAAAGCTCCTCCACCATGTCGTGCATAACCACCATATGTATCGACAATAATTTTACGTCCTGTTAGGCCTGAGTCACCTACTGGGCCACCAATAATAAATTTACCGGTTGGATTGATAAAATATTTCGTTTCATCATCTAATAATTCAGACGGAATAATCGGTTTGACGACATGGGCAATCACATCATCATGAATTTGTTGTAAAGTCACGTCCTCTGTATGTTGCGTTGATATGACAATAGTATCGACTCTTTGCGCTACTCCCGTTTCATCATACTCAATGGTGACTTGTGTTTTGCCATCTGGTCCTAAATAATTTAACTCGCCTGATTTACGAACTTCAGCTAATTTTAATGCTAATTGGTGACTAAGTGAAATCGGAAGTGGCATTAATTCTGGTGTTTCATCCGTAGCATAACCAAACATCAAACCTTGGTCACCCGCTCCGATTTCGATTTCTGAATCTTGATCGCGGGTTTCAATCGCATTGTTGACTCCTTGAGCAATATCGGGTGATTGCTCGTCTAGTGAGACCAATACCGCTACAGTCTTCGCATCGAAACCATATTGTTGTTTATTATATCCTATCTCATCAATTTTTTGACGAACGATTTGTTGGATATCAACATACGCAGAAGTAGTAATTTCTCCAAACACTAATACTAAACCGGTATTAACCGCAGTCTCGCACGCAACCCGAGCATTTGGATCTTGCTCTAAAATGGCATCCAAAATCGCATCACTAATTTGATCGGCAATTTTATCTGGATGTCCCTCGGTTACTGATTCTGACGTAAATAATCTTTTTTCTGTCATTTTTCTTTCCCCCATTATTTCATTTTGGTTACAAGGCATTTTCACTTTGAAGAAAGTGAACCCTATCGGGAATTTTGAGTTGTAACATTATCGATTATAACTTAAAATAGAGATAATGAATAGCTTTTTATAAAATTATGTCGATATTCAGAAGGGATTTGTTACTTATGACTACTTTTATCAAGTTGTTACAAAACCCCCTTGTCAAGATTTTTTTAGCACCATTTACTTTGATTGGTGTTGGAACAATCGTGGGGTTGAGTTCAGCTGCATCACCAAACTGGATAAATGCTCTTTTACTATTTGTGATAGTTGTCAGTTCACAATTAATTGATCATTATTTTCACCAGCGAAATGTACAACGGAATCACAAAAGTACACCTGAATTTATCTTATATGTTTGTGAAGGTATTTTAATCATCACATCGGTTATTTTTATTTTAAGAAATAACTGGATTATTAATTTACTGTTACTTTTATATATTGCCTATATTCATTTTCAATATATACCTTTTCCAATTGTGAATACATTTTATCAATATATTTTGACCATCTTTTTTAATGCTTTTATTTTAAATACGGTAGCATACTATAGTCAAACGACGAGTATCACTACCAATTTTTTACTGTTATTGATTCCTCTTGCGTTAATTACAGCAGGCATCACGATTGAAATCAATCACTTACGCTATTTATTAATTACTAGAAAGAAACAATCGACACTGTATCATTGGACCGGCATTGGATTAGCGATTGTAGCCATATTTGCTGGCGTATATTTCACTTTACCAAGCCAATCTTATTTTTTAGCACAAATTGCTTATGTTTTCATTACATTATTTAGTATTATTCCTGCTATTGTGCAAGTAGATAATGAAAAACAACGTCAAAATAAAATTAATTATTTGAGTACCGCTTTATTAATTTTTAGTATTTTTTATAGTCTAGCGATTGTTTTCTAAATCGGTTTTAAAAGTGGACCAACAGTAGAAATTCAAATGATTTTGCTTGGTCTGTTCACCGCTACAAAGTTGAGAATGGGCCAGAAGTAGAAAAACGAATGATAATTGACGACATACTTCAAGTTAAGGCTTAACCTCTAACTAAAATCGTGATTTCGTTTAAACGAAAATCTTAAAAAATATAAACAACAGGCAACCGATACTTTTTCGGCTGCCTGTTTATTTGTCTTAGGAAACTAAATTGGGAGTAGACCAGAAGTAG
>NZ_BCQX01000143.1 GCF_001552295.1 Globicatella sanguinis NBRC 15551
CTACTTCTTGCCCACTCCCTTTTACGCTTATTCAGTAATATTTACTTTCAAATTGAATTAGTCTTAATCACATCTCTATTATTTTATAAAAATTTCCTTAAATTGAGTGTAATGATTTGAATTATTTGTCATTTTTTATATGCTTAAAGTAAGGAGATGATAAAAATGCGAAAATTTAAAAAGTATTTAGCACTTAGCATTGTTTTATTTTCGCCCGTTTTGCCGCTGTCAAATGGAATTTTTAGTCAATCAGTAGTAACTGCGCAAGAAACATCGCCCCAAGAACACGCAATGAAAGTCGTCGAAGAATTACAAGGTTATTTTGAAAATGAAGCCCTGCCAACAAAAGTATTAACCGCAGAATCCCCTGTCTATTTTTCTGCCGCTACCACAAAAGTTTCCGATACCGAGAACTTTAATATCTTTTATTATGCAGAAAATGAGCCATATGAGGTCAACAATCAAGAGCTCAATAATAAAACACCGATTGCTGCTTTTCAACGTGCCGTTTACGAAGATGAGGCAGCCGCTCAAAAAGCGGTTAATCAAGTGATCGATAATCAAGGTGAAAAAATAGACTTAGGTTATGGCATAACCGGTTATTTAACAGCTGGTATGGGATCAACTTATTTAAATTGGCAAGAAGGCAACTGGAGTTTAGCAATTCAAGCACCCAATCAAGAAGGTGTTTCTTCTCCTGATTTAGCGAAACAAATCGTAGAATATTTAGAAGAAATTGCTTTGCCAGCTCCTGAAGTAGTCGGTCAAATTAAATTAAGAATGAATGACTCATTAACTTATGAAGATAATGTCGCTACATGGCAAGTAGGAAATGTCGTTTACACCGTCTCTCATGCTGATCCTTTCACCCTTATTGAAATGACCGGTTCGATTACTAACCCTACTGAACAAGAATGAGTCCTATAGCTTAAAGGCACACAGAAGATAATTTTTCTAGTGTGCCTTTTTATATTATGCTAAGGTAGCATTTTTGATGTGCCTTTAATTTTGATGCAGTCGGTATTTAGAGGGCCTTTGGCAATACGATGCCGTGATATACTTTATATTTGATTGCAATTTATGAAGTCTATCATAAAATGATAATGAGGTCGCCTCATAATTACTCATAGAACTTTTACCTATCAGTCAATTACTTTTTATATAAAATACTCTTTTTACTGATGCTATTAGTAAAAGAGATAGTAACTATAAATATATTTCAATTGAAAACGGAACCATTTCTTTACAAAATTTTATCCTTTCGTGCTATGATGAAATTAACAGACAAAATAAATTGGTTAACCGCCAACCATTAATACATGAAAGGACGATTCAACATGACTCAATTAGTTACCTATTTAGATGATATTAAGGAAGGAGTTCAGTTTCGAAGCGATTCGTATTTGATGAGTGAAGAACGCATCATTGAATTTGCTAAACAATTCGATCCACAGCCTTTCCATACTGATCCGGTTGCCGCTAAAGATACAATCTTCAAACGATTAGTTGCCTCCGGTTGGCATACTCTTGCAGTCAATATGAAAATGTTAGTCGAAACATTGCCATTAACACCTGGTGCCATGATGGGAGCCGGAGCAGACGTAAAATGGGTGCGCCCTGTCTATCCTGGAGAAAGTATTTATAGTATCTTTACCATGAAAGAAATTAAACGTTCTAAAACAAAACCACAACAAGGAATTTGCTTAATGGAAGCCAAAATTTATAACCAAGATGATGAATTAGTTACCGAGATTATGCATCGAGCTTTTGGCTATTTTAAATCTGAATCTTAATTTGTAAAACCCAACTTAAATAAAAGAGGCTAGAATGCACCTTTCCCTAGTGAAAGGGAATTAACAGAAATTTTTAAAAAAATTTCATAGGCATACCTAACCTCTTTTTTATTTTGGACTGTAAAAAAGTGCCAATAGTCGGCATTAGTAACGGTAAGTAGCAATTCTGTCGTTATTAGCCTTTTCCACGAAACTGTTATGAGTTCTATATATTTTGTCGCATTTAATTTTACAATCTAACCCCATTAGAAAACCAAAACATTTCACGCTATATGTTCATCGAAGAGAACAGCAAACCAATGGACTTACTGCTCAATGTCTAGCCTTAGCTATGTTCTGTTGTTAATCTGATATTTTTATAATTAGTTAGTTTTATTTTAAATCAACATATTTTTATCTTAATTCAATTATTTTTTATTGATATTCGATAAATTATCTGTTATATTTATCTTAGAATTTATCGGGAGGATAGCCTTATGAAAAATAAAACTCGTACACATGAAGACATTAGTATTATCTTAACTAAAATTGCTTTGCTTTTAGCCTTAATTGTTGGCTTTTGGCTGACTTTGGAAGGACCATTCATCGTCCGACAAATTATGTTATTACCAGGTGGCTATTTCGTGGGCAGATTACGCTTTTATTTTCTTTTAATCAGTGGTTATATGGTTGCTGTTATTGGTGTTCTATGTATTTACTATCTTTACAAACTCGTTAATAACATTGGTCATGAAATTGTCTTTGTTGCTGAAAATGTCCGTTATTTACAAATAATTGGTTGGTTAACGCTGTCATTTACTATTATTGCTTTAGCTTGTGGATTCACTTGTTATGATCCGATTCAATATTTAGGATATATGGCTGGTTTTATGTTTTTAATTATTCGAGTCGTGCGCAATATTTTTGGTAAAGCCGTTGAAATGCAAAATGAACTCGATTATACCGTTTAGGAGTGATGACAAGATGATTCAAATAAATTTAGATGTGGTAATGGCTAAACGAAAAATTTCGGCCGGAAATTTAGCAGAACAGATCGATTTAACGCCAGCTAATCTTTCTATATTAAAAAACAATAAAGCTAAGGCGATTCGTTTTTCAACGCTTAATGCCTTATGTCGCGAGTTAAACTGTCAGCCTGGAGATATTCTAGAGTATATTGAAGATACGGAGGAAGCATGATGACCGAACCTAATCAAACTAAACATTCCTCCTTTTCATCAGACGCTTTTTCTATTAAAGAAGCAACTAAAATGAATCATCATTATTTGGGCAGATTGAAAGAAGCAGTCACTACCTTTCCAGTCATCGGCACAATGAGTTGGTTATTCTATTTTATTGCTTATTATTATGTTATAGCGGTCTTTGAGTCCACTATACACTTCTTTCCTTTTACAGTAATCATTATGGCCTTTACCGAGATGCTCTGCTATCGTCTTCATCGTACTTGGAATCAATTTACAACTAGCTATCGACACGATTTAGTTACTATAATGATGATGATTTTATTACAAGGCCTTGCCCTTTCGCTTTGGGGCTTTCATCCTCAGTTTGAGGCCATGCAAGCATTCGTGATTCATCTATCTTTTGTCTTATATATTGCAATGCGTAGTCAAAACTTAGTAGATCAGCAATTAAACTTATGGGTATTATTTGACTTGATGCGTCATTTTTGGTGGATTCCCTTCCAAAATATTTTAATTCGCCCCATTATTTTATGGTATCATCGCACACATTTACGCTCTGCTAAATTTAATCCATTCAAATGGTTGGCAACAATTATCAGTATTTTGAGTTTGTTTTTTATTTTCTTGTTTGTGATGAATCAGCTAGGTCAATTGTCTCCTACTTTCGCACAGCATAGTGATCAGTTATTAAGTGGTCTATTAAACTTTATTCGTCAACTCAATCAACTGGATAATTTGCTTGTTTATTTGTTTTATTTTATCTTATCTATCCCAATCGGATTATGGCTATCGGGCTTAATATTTGGTTCGCTTTTACACAAACCTAATTCAAAGTTAAAATCCGATTTACTCACGATTAAGACACGCTTGCAAATTTTTCCAAAAGCTAGCGCCCTATTATTGATGAGTATTTTAATTGGCCTATACTGTCTGTTTTTTACGACCGCTTTTTATGATTTAGTCCAATTACTATCTGTTGCAAATATCCAAGCACCGGATGCTGCCAATGTCGCTATTAGTGGGTTTTGGCAATTTATTTATATAACGTTATTGAATTTATTCGTCACTTGGTTCATCCAATGGTTATATGATACTCAATGGGTTAAAACAAAAGCTGTCCAGTACTTGATGCTTGGCTTATATGGAAGTAGTTTGATCTTTGCCAGTCTAGCTGTATGGAAAACACTTGGGGTATATGTACTTCATTTTGGTTGGACACCATTGCGTTTATTATCTGGTTGGTTTGCGGTATTAATGTTTGTCGCTTTGATATTGATTATTATTCAACATTTTATACCTAAATTTAATGCCTATCGTTGGATTATTTTATTAGGCGAACTATCCTTCACTGCTATATGTTATGCTTATCCATTGCTATTGAATGCTAGATGATGATTAATCAAATACCTCTTTCATCTTGGGCCAAATTTCGCTATTAGTAATTAATAAATAATAATGTAGCCTAGACTAAATTTGGTACTCGCAAAAATTCAAAAGCTATCTTAAGAACCTTGGCCTAACTTCGTTTCGTTGTTACATTTTCTAATGAATAAACACCTATTTTACAGTAGCTTTGCTTTGCCCTCTTACTCCGAAGGCGGACTAAGGTAAAGGACATTTCACAACTACGTAATAATAGGTGTTTTTTGTGGCTCTATGTCAAGTAGTGTTGGTAAATAGTAATAGTTGCACTTGAACGCATGTTCAAGTGCTGTTTTTTTACTTAAATTAAGCTGTCTTATTTTGCATTTCTAATTGTTTTTGGTATTCTTCCTCATATTTTTTAATAG
>NZ_BCQX01000144.1 GCF_001552295.1 Globicatella sanguinis NBRC 15551
ACTGCGCTTTGCATTAAATAGATATGCTTGAACAGAATTTAAAAATTTTTGCCCAGCCTCGCACCATTTTTACAATGAGCCTTAAAAGCGATCTCTTGTATTACTTCTCTTTTTTGTCCTCTTACTAGATTTGGCTCTTAATGTAAGTGCTTATATTTTGTTACCGTTAACCTATATTTTATGTTTGCTTAAGATAATATAATTCGATAAAGTGAAAGTATCAAAACCAAGGAGGTAAATATTTATGAGTATTCAACCGAATCAAGTAATTTATAGTATTTTTGTACGCAATTTTTCAAAAGAAGGGACTTTTCAAGCAATCATTCCTGAACTACCAAGAATTAAAAAGCTAGGAGTCGATATTATTTGGTTAATGCCAATTCATCCAATCGGTGAAGTCAATCGTAAAGGAAAAGATGGTTCTCCTTATGCTAATTACGATTTTCGCGCTATTAATCCAGAATATGGAACATTAGCAGATTTTGAAGCATTGTGTGATGCTATACATGAAAATGGTATGAAAGTCATGATTGATGTCGTATATAATCACACTTCACCAGATTCAGTATTAGTTCAAGAACATCCCGACTGGTTTTATTATAATGAAGAGGGTAAAAGAGGTAACCGTGTTGGTGATTGGACTGATATTGTCGATTTAGATTATCAACATCGTGAATTAAGAGATTATCAAATTGAATCGCTTTGTTATTGGGCAAAATATGTTGATGGTTACCGCTGTGACGTGGCACCATTAGTACCGATTGATTTTTGGATTGAAGCTCGGGCGGCAGTAGCTGAAATTAAATCAGATTTCATCTGGCTTTCTGAAAGTGTTGAATTTGGATTTATTAAAACGTTACGTCAAGCGGGTACAGTCGCTCATGCGGATGCTGAGATGTATCAGGCCTTCGATGTATTATATGATTATGATGTTCATTATTTATTCCATGGTTACTTAAGAGGCACAAATAAATTAAGCGACTATATTAATCGCTTGAATTTACAAGAAGTGATTTATCCCGTTGATTATATTAAGGCACGTAATTTAGAAAACCATGATAACCCACGTGCAAAATATTTAATTGGCAATGAACAAGACCTTTTACAATGGACGGCTTTCCAATATTTCGAGAAAGGATTTGTCTTATTATATAATGGCCAAGAAGTTCAAGAAACTACCGAACAAACATTATTTGATATCGATCCAGTTAATTGGCAGGCTGGACGAGATATTTCAACAGAAATCCGTCATTTAAATGATATTAAAAAGCAATATATTCCAACCACCTTAACCACTCGTTATGAATTAACTCCTTATGATGAGTTAGACGCAGTGGTAATGGAACATCAAGATAAAGCACAACATTTTGTGGCAGTTTGTTCTTTCAAAGGAAAAGAAGGTTTTGTTAATGTACCAATGGCTGATGGCGAGTATAGTGATTTAGTAACTGGAAATAAAGTATCGGTTCATAATGGAAAATTAGCACTCGCTTCTCATGCGCAAGCTTTTTCTATTTAATCAGAATGACTGATTTTGAAAGAGACAAGTAGTTTAGATATTTTTATTTAACATCATATATTTTGCGGCAGTGGGCAAAAAGTAGATAATCAAATGATTTTCGCTTCGTCTGTCTACCCCCGTACAGTTGGGAGTAGACCTCAAACAAGTCGAAAGACGCAGTTTGAGGTCCTTCAACACTGCACGATAAACTAAATAGATTAGACCAAACAAATTTTTTAAAGTTTTTACCTAGCTTACAAGTCTCTTTATTTAGAAAATCGTAAAAAGGAAAAAGAATAAATTGTCATTCCTTCTGGCAATTGATGGATTAAGAAAGAGAGCTCTACAACATTTAGTAGGGCTTTCTATTTTTGCTAATGATTTTACGCGTGAAAAAAGATGCTTTTTTGATGTTGGAAAGTCTTAATCGTCAACTAAACTTATGGGATACAATAATTTGTCAATTTTATGTAGCACAAGTGTGTTTATTTAAATTACTAATTAGGATTAATTTTCTTTGACTCATTCAAATATATGCGATAATATTTAATTCGTAATCAAATTGATTTGAATTCGAATTAAAATTCAATCAACTATTGAAAGAGGGGACTATTATGCAACACGAATTATTAGGAATTCATCATGTGACCGCAATGACCGATTCTGCTGAACGTAATTATCAATTTTTTACAGAAATTTTAGGGATGAGATTGGTAAAAAAAACAGTTAATCAAGATGATATCCATACTTATCACACATTTTATGCCGATGATGTTGCGGCTCCGGGAACCGATATGACTTTCTTTGATTTTCCCAATAATCCAAAAGGATTACCAGGAACTAATTTAATTTCAAGAATTGGTTTGAGAGTACCGAAAGATCAAGCTTTAAACTACTATCAAAAACGCTTTGAAAAAATGGGAATAAAACATGATCCGATTACTGAAGTATATGGGGTTAAGGTATTACCTTTTGAAGAACAGGATGGTCAAAAGTATCAATTATTTTCAGATGAACATAACCAAGGGATTCCTGCGGGGACTCCTTGGAAGAAAGGGCCGGTTCCAGCAGAATTTGCCATTACTGGTTTAGGACCTATTGAAATTACGATTAGTTATTTTGAAGACTTTCGCATTTTTTTAGAAACAGTTTATGGTATGAAAACAATCGAATTAACCGAAGAACGTGCTTTATTGGAAGTCGGGGAAGGTGGTAATGGTGGTCGTGTTATCTTAATTAATGATAGTGAATCAGGACAAAGTCAGCCAGGCTATGGACAAGTCCATCATGTGTCCTTCCGAGTGAAAGACCATGAGGCATTGATGGCTTGGTTAGATCGTTATAATGAGTTAGGGATTAGAAGTTCTGGATTTGTCGATCGTTTTTACTTTGAGGCGCTTTATACGCGTGTAGGTCATATTTTAATTGAGTTATCAACTGATGGACCTGGTTTTATGCAGGACGAACCATATGAAACCTTAGGAGAAAAATTATCTTTACCTCCGTTTTTAGAGCCTAAGAGAGCAGAGATTGAAGCACAAGTTAGACCGTTTGATACAGTTTGGCGTGGGGTAAAGGAGCACGATTAAACTTGAAAAAAGTTAAGGGCATTCATCATATAAGTGCGATTGTTGGTGATATTAATGAAAATATTAAATTTTATCAAGATATTTTAGGATTAAGATTAGTAAAACAAACCCTTAATTTTGATGATTCGGTAGTATATCATCTTTACTTTTCTAATGAGCAAGTGAATCCAGGTTTTTTATTAACCTTTTTCCCTTGGCAACATGCGACTCATGGCCGAAAAGGTGGCGGACAAATAGGTAGGATTGCATTTAGAGTGCCTAAAGGTTATTTAAAGAAATGGGAACATTATTTATTTGCTAAAGGCATAGAAACAACACGATCACAGTTATTTGGCCAAGACACTTTAGAATTTAGTGATCCTCACTCTTTAGATTTAGCCATAGTTGAAACGGATGTAGAGCATGAAACGAGAGCTATTTATGATTTTCACGGTGTGGCGATTTTATCTGAAAACCCAACAGCTACTAAATCCTTATTAAGCAATGATTTAGGACTTTTAAAGGTTGGACCACATCATTTTAAAACGGATAGTCCACTAGCACAGCATATTATTGTCAATGAATCTCCTTTACGTAAAGGACGTTGGGGTACCGGAACGGTCCACCATTTAGCTTGGAGTGTACCTTCTGAAACAGAATTATTGGCATGGCAAGACTATTTTTTTGATCAACAATTTGCCATTACCGAAGTTAAAGATCGTAAGTATTTTAAATCGATTTATTTACAAGAAAAAGGGAATGTTATTTTTGAATTTGCTACTGTTGATCCAGGCTTAGAAGTAGATGAGTCCTTTGATAAATTAGGACAAATATTACAAATCCCACCCCATTTTGAGATGGATAGAGACAACATACTAGCTCAAATTGAACCCATAACGGCTAGAATAAACAAGTATTCATCTTCTAATCTGCAATCATTATCAAAAAAGGAGGCCATTGATGGAACATCTATTTAGAAAAGCTAAAAGGATGGATGCCCCCACTTTTATCTTATTACATGGAACAGGTGGAGATGAGCATTCCTTATTACCAATTGCAGATTTATTAAATCCTGATTATGGCGTCCTAAGCATTCGAGGAAATGTCAATGAGCACGGAGCTTTACGTTTCTTTAAGCGTAAAGCAGAAGGTGTGTATGATGTGCAAGATTTACAGCAAAGAGCATTAGTGTTAAAAGACTTTATTATTGAAGTAAGTGAAAAATATGCGTTTGATTTGAGTAAAGCTATTATTGTAGGGTTTTCCAATGGCGCCAATATTGCGATTGAGCTGTTATTAAAAGACCAATCAATCTTTAACAAAGCTATTTTAATTGCGCCAATGTACCCAGTTCCTATTAGTGAAACTCATTCTCTATCACACCAAAAGATTTTTATTTCGATGGGTAAGCAAGACCCTATTGTGCCAATTTCTGAAAGCGAACGAGTGGTAACCCTTTTCGAATCACGAAAGGCCGATGTCACTACCTTTTGGGTACAATCACATGAGATTAATATGCTGTTATTATATCAAGTGAAAGAGTGGCTTGGATAAGTGATTGGGCAAATACTTTAAAAATTTATTTTTGTACTAGCTATATAAGGTATATCAACAGTATGAGTCACTGTATAAGGCTGGCCAAAAACTTTTTTAATTCTGTTCAGGCATATCT
>NZ_BCQX01000145.1 GCF_001552295.1 Globicatella sanguinis NBRC 15551
CTATTCAAGTATAATAAAAATTTTGATAATATAGACGGAGAAGGAAACGTATATTACTTTAGATAGTAAAAATTGTAAAACGAGATGTCGTGAATGGCATTTTTCTTAATACATCATGTTTTGTATAGCGATTTGCTTGTAAATAGTATAGTGGTTTTTATAAAATAAGAGCTAGGAACTGATTAAACTGATGAAATTTTATAGCCAACATGATGGTGATGTTTAATTATAAAATGGTTTGGCTATCGGAGTCTTTCCTGCTAGCAAAATATCAAAAAATTCATTTGGAGTAGATTGGATAGAGGTTGAGAGATAGCTTGAATTGATTTTAAGGGTTAGAGCATGATGACCAAGTTTATTTTGGTAAAGTTTTGCGATTAATCATTGAAACTCCTTATTCCAAAGATTAACGTTATGACTTCCCGTCTTCACGGCATACAACGAATCAGAGTTTCTCTTGGAGAGGACGAGGCATGGGTTGTTCACCCATATACCCAGAAGGTAAGTAGGTAGCACTTGAATTTAAGGATAGGAAAGGAATGATATTGATGTCACGAGAAACAGAAAATATTTTTAGACAGTTAGAAGTTTTTCTAGACCAACATTTGGATGAATATGAAAATATTGATGAGGCGATTAATGATTATGTCGCTCGTTTTAATGATGGGGTGATTGACGAACTAGAAGATGATACTAGCAGAGCGTTGGAGTTGTTGGATGAAGCAATGGAAAGCGATGATGCTGATGAGCGCTTAGCATTATTAGAAGAGGCCAATCAATTGGAACCAGACAACTTAGATATTTATTGTGCTTTATGTCTTGAACGTTATGATGATATAAGAATCATTACATCTATTGAAGAAAAGACAAAAGAATACTTGAAAACCCATCGTCGATTTATCAAAGAAGCTTCTTATGCGGGAGTTGAAAATCGTCCTTATTTTCGTGCCCGCAGATTATTGTTAGATTTTTATAAGGAGCAATTGCTTTTGGGAAAGGCTGAAGACACAGCGAGGGAAATCTTACGATATAATCCGAATGATAATTTGGGTGTTCGTTATAGTTTAATGGCGATTTATGTTCTATCTTTCCAACCTTCAAAAGCGCGGCTCTTTTTCAAAAAAGATTCCATGTATCAAAAGGACGATCAAATGTTATTTTTCTTGGCAGTCAGCTTGATTCTTGAAGGAGACCTTAATTATGCCGAACGGATTATTCAGAAGTTATGGGAGATTAATCCTACAATCACTCAATTTTTCGTAACGGAAAAATTTAACAGTTTCCAGGTTTATGAATCGTTGCCGTTTGAATCTTATCAGTTCAATTCAGAAAGCTCACTTGCGATTGCTTTTAATGAGGTATTGAGTTTATTTCAGCATTCCGTATTTTTATATCGGACTTTCCAAGAAACACTAGAAAAAATTAATCCGGAATATTATGAACAATATTATGCTGAAAAATCAAATGGGATCGCCTTATACAGAGAATCTTATAAATTAGCCGGGACTGGAATCTTTACGAATATTGATAGCAGATATGTTCGTTCGCTATTATCAGAGGGGTTGCGGACATTAGAGGACTTCCAAACTATAACTGAACATGAAGTCTTAGCGATTGAGGGAATCGGAAAAACAACAGTGAAGAAACTAAGAGACAATGGCGTTACTTTTAAAGGAGAATAGAAAATAATGATAAGCTCGTTTGCCGGTGGGTAGACGGGTTATTTTGTTGTCATTAAAAATGACCTAGTAGTTACTAGAGAATGTAAGCAATTCACTGAAACGAGAAAAATTGCGGTGGTTCAAAATACTTTAACTCTTAAAATTACGTACGGTTCGAAAAAGTTTTTAAACTGGCATAGAGATGATAAAATAAAGGTGAATAGTATTTCGATATGGGCATAAAACAAGATAGGGAATGAAAGCGAAGGAGATTAGAGGAAAAGGGAGAGTCTATTTATTTAATAAAATAATCGTGATGGTCTGGACTTGCGTAAAATGTAAAAATCAAGGAGCGAAAAAATGAATAGAAAATTAATGGTCGGAATAGTGATAGGACTTATGACGCTGTTGACTTCTTGTCAGACTATTGAAAAAGCAGTAGAAGAAACATTCGCTACGCAGCCCCAAAAGCTAAATGTAGAGGAAACAGAGGACAAAAATTTTTTTGAAAAACTTAAGGATATCTTCTTTGATGAAAGTAATGACCCCGTATTTATATTAGACATTATTAGCGATGCAGAAGATAAAATAGGTTTTGAATTTACTATTGAACTCAATTCATATTTTCATAGATATCTTTCGGAGCATGGAATTCAACGTTATCTATCAGAAGAAGAAGTCATCGAAATAGTTAAAAAATTTGACGAGAATAACTTAATATTAAATCCTGATAAACGAGATGAAGTGATGGATGAGTTATTTGATTTAGTAGGTACGAGAGATTTCTATATTTATGAGGCTCGATTTAGACTTCATGATAGTAGTATCTATATATACATTGTGAATCCTGACAACCCTAAATATGTAGATTTATATTATTATAACTTAGGAATTGGCTCATGGACGGTCTCACCAGAAAAATTGAGTGCAGATGTTAATCCTATGGAAGGAGCGATTTTGTTATCAGATATTGATTTTGATAATTATAACAAGATTAGGAATGTCGGCATTGAAATCTTGAAAGAAATAGGAGATTACAGAGAGTTCAATACGATGAATAGAGAACTTGGAATTAGCATGATCAGTACACATTGGCGTGGCGAGGATTTAGTTTTTAAAGCTGAAGTGAAGGGTGTTAGAGAAGACTACGATTTAACATTTGATGCAAAAGGTAATCTAATCGAGAAAGAGAGGGTATAATGCGTTGTTCATCATTATAATCTTGTTTTTTATGTACGTTTTTCCTATGTTTTTTCTTAGCTTACCCATTATTCGGACAACACCTTATGTCGCTACCGCGCTTTTAGCTATGGGTGTGATTCTTTGGTTGGTGCAAACTTACGCGATTTCGAAGTTTATCACGATACCTAGAAAACTAGCGAGGCAACATAAAAGAGTTCAACGAAAGGGAAAGTCGGTACAAGCGGAAGTCTTAGCGTCGAGTCATGATGGACTGATAGACGATGAACCTTCCAAAAAAATACTGCTAAGCTTTACGAATTTAGTGGGCAGTCAAGTCAAGACTTATATTCATCTTGTGGATACTAAGGAACATGAAAAAAGGTTTGAGCCTGGAAAAGAAATTACCATAAAATTAAATCAAAATAGTTTTGAACCACCATTTACTGTCGGGAAAGGAGAATATGGGACATCGCCTCGACCTTGGATTTGGCTTTGGCTGATTTTTAATCTTCTTTATATGGTTGGCTTTTTCGTTTTTTCCTATTATTTGCAGAGTGATGGTTTCGGTTGGCGTTTTCTCAATCCATTTTCGCCGTGGTTATGGGCACCCGTTTTGGGTATTTTCATTATAAATTTCTTACTAAAAACATTTGGTAGCCAAGATATTATTACCGAATTTTACCCGCTTCAATCATTTCGTTCTAATAAAGATTTTGGTGAACTTTTATTATATGGTAAAACAACGCAAGGAGAAATTGTTAACTTTTCTCAAACTGGAACTTATATTAATGAACAACCTCAAGTGCGTTTTGATGTTCATTTTTTAAATGACCGGGGAGACTTATTAAGTAAAAAGTTTAAACAAACCATTCCTTTGACAGCTTTACACGAATTGAAGAAAGGTGAAGCGGAGGTTATCTACCTCCCGAGAGATACGGATATCTTTATGGTCAAGCCATCTCAGTCGGAGTGAGCACAGTAGAGTTGGTAAGATCTATTCAAATTGAATTTATGGGAAGCTACGTTCAGTGGCTTCTTTTTTATATTGATGTCAAATCTTTATTATTTGCAAATTGAGCCCTTGAATTTATAGGTTATAGCCTATATAATGTAATTAGATAAGGGAGCTAGCTATGGATAAATTTGAAATTATTTTTTACGAAAAAGTTGATGGAATTCAACCTGTTGTAGACTTTATTCTTAATCAGAATATAAAAATGCGAGCTAAGATATTAAAGTCAATTGAACTCCTTGAGGAAAAAGGGAATTACTTAAGGGCTCCGTATTCTAAACATTTAGATGACGGGATATTTGAATTGAGAATAAAGCAAGCAAGTGACATAACGAGAGTATTGTACTTTTTTGTACTGGATAAAAAGATAGTGATGACCAATGCTTTTGTAAAAAAAACTCAAAAAACGCCTAAGTCAGAAATTGAGTTAGCAAAGAGACGCAGATCGAAGTTTATAGAAAGGGAAGGTTTATAATATGGGGAAAACATTTAGAGAATTATTAAATGAAGAACTAACGAATCCGGAATTTAAAATGGAATGGGATAATTTAGATGCTGAATTTCAAATCATAAGAGCGATGATTGGTGCAAGAAATGAAAAGGATATTACACAAAAAGAGTTATCAGAAATGACCGGTATTGCGCAGGGAGATATTAGTAAAATTGAAAATGGAAATGCCAATCCATCAATCAATACCTTAAAGAGATTAGCAAAAGCATTTGGGAAAAACTTAAAAATTTCTTTTGAGGAACCAACAGAGAACAAAGAAAATTTAGAGTTTTCAATCGCAGAAGAACCTACAGAATATCAATTGAAAGGGAGAGGGCAAGAAGTAGAAAATCAGTCGATTTTAGCTTCGTCTGCCCACC
>NZ_BCQX01000146.1 GCF_001552295.1 Globicatella sanguinis NBRC 15551
ACATTTTTTCCTGTGAAAAGCTGTTTTTTTCCATAAAATAAGCGAAACGGAGCGTTTTTTAGCTCCGTTTCTTTTTGGTGTTTTGAATATTTTTATCTCATATTGATAGAAATATTATAAGCGTTCATTTAATTCTTTTGCTAAATCTTCGAATCCTTCTTTACCTAATAAAGCAAACATGTTTTTCTTGTATGCTTCGACACCTGGTTGATCAAATGGATTTACCCCATTTAAGTAACCTGAAATAGCTACTGCAATTTCGAAGAAGTAAATTAAATGACCTAATGAATATTCATCCATTGCTGGAATAGTCACTAATAAGTTTGGTACTTGACCGTCTGTATGAGCTAATAATGTTCCTTGGTAAGCTTTAGTGTTAACAAAGTCAACTGTTTCCCCTTCAAGGTAACGTAAGCCATCTAAATTCTCTTCCATTTTTGGAATCTCAACATCATGACGAGGTTTTTCTACTTTAACAACTGTTTCGAAAATATTACGTTTACCTTCTTGGATAGTTTGACCAACAGAGTGTAAGTCAGTTGAAAAGTTTGCACTTGATGGATAGATACCTTTCAAGTCTTTACCTTCTGATTCACCATATAATTGTTTCCACCACTCAGAGAAGTATTGCATTCCGGGTTCGTAGTTCACTAAGATTTCAATATCTTTACCTTTACGGTGTAAGATGTTACGGATGGTTGCATATTGATAAGCTTCATTAGTTGTTAAATCTGGATTGCTGTATTCTTTCATTGCATCAGCAGCACCTTGCATTAATTGATCAATGTTAGCTCCAGATACGGCAATTGGTAATAATCCTACTGCTGTTAAGACAGTGAAACGGCCACCGATCCCGTCTGGAATAACAAATGATTCGTATCCTGCAGCGTTGGCTTCATCTTTTAACGCACCACGTGCTTTATCTGTCGTTGCATAAATACGTTTGGTTGCTTCTTCAACACCGTATTTTTCGATTAACTTCTCTTTGAATACACGGAACGCAATTGCTGGTTCAGTAGTCGTACCCGATTTAGAAATAATGTTAACAGAAAAATCACGGTCACCAATAATATCTAATAAGTCATGTAAGTAAGTAGATGAAATACTATTACCAGCAAAGAAAATTTGTGGCATACCTTTTTTACCTGCTTTTACATTATAGAAAGAATGATTTAAAAAGTCGATGGCAGCACGAGCACCTAAGTAAGAACCACCAATACCAATTACAACTAATACTTCAGAATCATTTTTAATTTTTTCAGCTGCTTCTTTAATACGTGCAAATTCTTCTTTATCATATGCTTCTGGCCAATCTACCCAATCTGTAAAGCCTGCACCAGCACCTGTTTTTTCTCTTAACATTTTATCTACTGCTGTGATTTGAGTTTGTAATTGAGCTAATTCGTTTTCTCCTACGTAATTGCTTACTTTTGAATAATCAAATTTAATATGTGCCATTATTACTATGCTCCTTTTGAATATTTTTGTTATAGCGATCTGTTTCTATATTTTCAATGCCTTCAGCAATCCATTCCGGCATCTTTTTATCTAAGGTTGCAAAACCTATCGAAGGTGTAAACCTTTTGCGTCTTTTCTTAGGTCGGGCTGGAAAAGGAGGTGTATTGACCTTAATCAAAGCCCGAATTGATAAACTGATTTTTTCAGTATATTCATCAATATCAACAACGATTACCTTTACCTTGTCCCCTACCTTAAAAAATTCATCAAAATCAGATACAAAACCATGTCGACATTCAGATATATGTATTAGTCCTTGCTCTTCTTCTGATAGACTCACAAAGACACCGTAGTTTTGAATTCCAGTGATTTCACCTTCGACAATATTACCAATTTTAAATTTTGTCACAATATCGTCTCCTTCTAAAACCACTTTTAATTATACTTCAGTTTTGTCTTTTTGCCAATGTTACTTTACAGTAATTGATTCAATAACAACTGGTTTTTGTGGCTTGTCTTGAGCGCCAGTTTCGACCGCTTCAATAGCTAAAACATTATCAAAGCCATTTTTAACATGTCCAAAGACTGTATGACGTTGGTCTAACCATGGCGTTCCACCTTCTTTAGCGTAAGCTTCAACGATTTCTTCTGGGAATCCTAAGTCTTTCATTTGAGCTAACATTTGAGTTGGAACATTACTTGCCGTTACGATGAAGAATTGACTTCCATTGGTATTAGGACCCGCATTCGCCATTGATAAAGCGCCTCTCAAATTAAATAGATCACGTGTGAATTCATCTTCAAATGACTGTCCATAAATACTTTCTCCACCCATCCCGGTACCAGTTGGGTCGCCACCTTGAATCATAAAGTCTTTAATCACTCGATGGAAAATAACGCCATCATAATAACCTTTTTTCGCTAATTCAATGAAATTTTCTACAGTTTTAGGTGCTTGTTCTTTAAATAATACCAATTCAATATCACCGTAATTTGTATGTAAAATTACATTTGATTCTAAATTCTCTACATTTAGTTGTGGGAACATCAATTGTCCGCCTCCTTAAATTTTACTTCCATTCTATCTTACCTTAATTATATTCAAGTTTCAAAATTTTTTGGTGCTATATTGAGGTTTTTTTGTTATGATATAAGAGAACAAGAAATTGGAGGAACTATCTAGGATGAACTTTCCACTTATTAGCTCGCTCTTGGCGATTATTTTTACTCAATTTATTAAATATCCCATTGCTAAATATTTTAGAAATTCAAATACCAATATTGACATCGTCACTTCCACCGGTGGTATGCCGAGTTCTCACTCTGCTGCTACTAGCTCACTCATTACAGCTTTAATCTTGCAATACGGTTTTAGCTCACCCTATGTAGCGATTGCGACCGTGTTTGGTATTATCGTAATGTTTGATTCGATGGGTGTTCGTCGTCAAAGTGGTGAACAAGGTTTAGTTTTAGATCAAATTGCCAAGCAACATTTAGAAGAAAATCCTAACGACTCGATTGGTGATTATGATTACGATAAATATAAAGCGATGGTTATCAAGAAATATTTAGGCCATAAACCCAGTGAAGTCATTGTTGGCATTATGACAGGAATTATGGTAGCATTCTTTTTAAACCGAATCTTTAGATTCTTTATAGAAATGCAATAATATGAAAGGAACATTGACATTTGGAATTATTTGATATAACAATTATAGGTGGTGGGCCCGTCGGGTTATACACCGCCTTTTATGCGGAAATGAGACAAGTAAAAGTTAAAATTATTGAAAGTTTAGAAAACTTAGGTGGGCAACCGGCACATCTTTATCCTGAAAAAACGATTTACGATATTCCGGCTTATCCAGCTACTTCAGGAATTGAATTAACAAACAACTTGGTTAAACAATTGGAATTATTTGAAACGAATATTGTACTGGGTCAAAAAGTGATTAACATTACCAAAGATGACCAAGAGCATTTTTTAATCGAAACAGATAAGGAAACTCATTATTCTAAAACAGTGATTATCGCCATTGGGAATGGTGCTTTTAGTCCTCGTAAATTGAATTTACCCGAAGCAGCGCAATATGAAGAACAAAATTTACACTATTATGTCAATCAACTATCACAATTTGCCGATAAAGATGTCGTGATTTGTGGTGGTGGTGACTCGGCCGTCGACTGGGCATTAATGTTAGAACCTATCGCTAAATCTGTTACATTATTACATCGCCGTCCACAATTTAGAGCCCTTGAACACAGCGTGAATCAGTTGATGCAATCTTCAGTTAAAGTCATGACCCCTTATATACCTAGCCAGATTATAGGGGATGGTCATACGTTAAATGCGATTGAAATCACTCAACCTAGAGGTGACGAGAAATTAACAATAAAAGCGGATCATTTTATAATTAGTTACGGCTTTTCGTCAAGTATTGGCAATGCGAAAAATTGGGGCATCAATATTGAACGGAATCTAATTCCCGTGAATTCCGCTTATGAAACGAATATTAAAGGCATTTTTGCGGTAGGAGATATTGCCAATTACCCTGGTAAAATTCGCATCATCGCTACTGGTTTTGGCGAAGGTCCGACTGCTGTAGGTAATGCGATTGAACAATTCAACCCTGGAGCTGGTCGCCAACATATTCATAGTACCAGTTTATTTGAACAGTAATATTTAAATTAGAAAGGAAATTAGTATGTCTGAGAAGTTAATTGAACAAGAAATTTTAGAACAACACGCTTATAATTTATTAGCTGAACGTGGTGTTTCAATTGAAGAAATCGCAACTATCGTTTATGAATTACAAGCACCTTATGTCAAAGACTTAACGATGGGAGAATGTATTCATAATTTGAAAATGGTCATGAAAAAACGCGAGGTACAAAATGCGGTCATTACCGGTATTGAAATTGATATCGCCGCAGAAAAAGGCGTGTTCTCACCTACTTTAAGTGACTTATTAATGCGCGATGAAGGGTTATACGGCATCGATGAAATCCTAGTGCTATCCATCGTCAATGTCTATGGTTCGATTGGGATGACCAATTTTGGTTATGTCGACAAAATTAAACCTGGTATTATTGGTGAATTAAACAGTCAAAAAGGCGAAAAATGTAACACCTTCATCGATGATGTTGTTGGAGCACTTGCTGCAGCAGCGGCTAGTCGTATCGCCCATTCTCAAACTAAATAAAAAAACGACGAAACAGGCAAAAGAGAAGCAACTAAAGCTTTCACTTTTT
>NZ_BCQX01000147.1 GCF_001552295.1 Globicatella sanguinis NBRC 15551
TTAAGTTTATGTCCAGCCTCATGCTTTTTATGAAACCCATGAAATTAGGTCATCGAACCTTTTCCGAACTGACTTTTGGACTAGTTAAAACAGATTTCCGAATTGTGGCGGAAAGGAAGAGGAAAATGGGAAAAAATTTAAGAGATGATTTCTTGATAGTGACTCCAACTGTCAAGGAATTAGAGGTTGAAGTCAAAGCCCAAATAGTCAAAGAGAGTTTGAACAATCTCAAGGGTATCTATATTAAGCCTAACCAATAAGTATCAAATTCAGTTAGAGACAATTATTTCTGTTGGATAAGTAAGCAAAAAGGGGAATCGAGTTTGAAAAGAGGTCAGTATCATCTATTAGTATATATTGCGATGTTAGCAGCACAAGGGGTGGTAATTGGTCTAATTGAACGCTTTATTCCATCACCATTCGCTTTTGCTCCCGGAGCAAAATTAGGATTAGCCAATTTGATTACGATTATTGCTATTTTTACCTTACCTAAAAAATATAGTTTTCAAGTTGTGGCTATTAGAATTTTATTAACTACTTTATTAGGCGGAACGTTATCTACTTTCATGTATAGTGCTGCTGGTGGCGTGTTGAGCTACCTTGTGATGATTTTAATTCAGTATTTAGGGCCTAAAAGAGTGAGTATTGTTGGAATATCGGTCATGGGTGGGATTGCTCATAATGTGGGGCAATTAGGCATGGCAGCAATTCTTGCACAATCTTGGGCAGTTTTAAATTATCTTCCGATCTTATCTATTAGCGGTATTCTAGCTGGTTTTGCGGTTGGTTTTGCCGGTAATTTACTTTTGCACAAAATCTCCGTCTTACGTGTTTATCATGATGATTTAATGCAAGCTAAATCACAAATTAATTGGTTAACAATAAACGAATAAAGTGATGATATCAAGCCTGAGATATCATTACTTTTTTTATTCAAAAACATATTAAAATAAAAAGTATTTGAATAAGTATGTGAAAAAAACTTCAAAACAGATTGAATCGCTATTTTGTTTGTGCTATAATTATCAAGGAATTATTTTGTGTATTAATTTTAGGAGGAAGTAGAATAATGGCTAAAGAGATTGTCATTGTTGGTGCTGGATATGCCGGGGTAGCTGCCGCTCAACAATTAGGCAAAACGTTTAAAAAAGATGAGACGATTAACATTACCTTAATTGATAAGCATTCTTTTTTAACTTATATGACTGAATTACACGAGGTTGCAGGTGGAAGAGTAGAACCCGATGCAATTAAGTATGACTTACGTCGTTTATTCAAAAAGTATAAAAAAGTTGATTTAGTAACAGATACCATTAAATCTGTGAATTATGACACGAAAGAAGTATTCGGTGAACAACACACTTACAAATATGATTATTTAATCCTTGCTATGGGTGGGGAAGCTAACACTTATGGTATTGAAGGTGTTGAAGAACACGGTTTCACTTTATGGTCAATTGAAGCGGCAGAGCGAATTCGCGCGCATATTTTAAATGCTTGTTATCGTGCAGCGAGAGAACATGATGAAGTAAAACGTCGTGCCTTATTATCTTTCTTAGTTTGTGGTGCCGGTTTTACCGGTGTTGAAATGGTCGGAGAATTAGTGGATTGGGTTCCTCGTTTAGCACATGACTATAAGTTAAACCAAGAAGAATTCTCAATTCATTTATTAGATGTGACTCCAAATATTTTAAATATGGTAACAAAAGTTGAACAAGACAAAGCCATGAAATATTTACAAAAAGTTGGAGTAAAGACAACATTGGGCGATGGCGTCGTTAAAGTAGCTAATGATCATGTTGCATTGACGAGTGGTAAAACAATCCCAACTTATACAACGATTTGGGCTGCTGGTGTGCAAGCAAACACAGAAACAGCTGAATTTGGTATTGAAAAAGCACGTGCAGGTCGTTTAGTAGCTAACCAATATATGGAAGCTAAAGACCATGAAAATGTGTATGTTGTAGGTGACTTAGTTTATTATGAAGAAGCAGATAAAGATAACCAACCAGTACCGCAAATTGTCCAAGCAGCTGAACAAACTGGACATATTGCTGCCTTAAATGTGATAGCTGCTATTAATGGTGGCGAAAAACATGAGTACAAAGGAAAATATGATGGATTCATGGTATCAATCGGTTCTAAATATGGTGTGGCTTACTTGTATAATAGGTACCATATGAGCGGATTCTTCGCTATGTTATTAAAACATATCATCAATATTAAATACTTCTTCGATATTAGAAGTTTATATAATATGGTAACTTATACTCAACATGAGTTCTTTGATATTAAGGATCGTCGTAATATCTTTGGTGGATTCTTGTCTTCAAAAGGTAATAACTTATGGATGATTCCATTACGAATTTTCTATGGTTCAATGTGGTTAATTGAAGGCTTGAAGAAAGTATTTGGATTGTTCGGTGCAAATAGTTGGTTTGGAGATACAACAGTATTCCCGTTTGAATGGTTACAAGTTGCTGATGTAGCATCTGGTGCATCTGAAGCGGCCGACGCAACTTCTGCAGCGTCTGATGTGGCGGCAACAGCAGCTGATGCTTCTCAAGCAGTATTTAGCTTAAACTATGCTTATGGTGAAGAACCAATGTTAGTATTTGATAAAATGCCTGATTGGTTTGCTTCTATCATGAAATTTATGATGCCAAATCTAGAAGTTGCTTTATTTATGCAAAAATTTATGTCAGTAGTGGAGTTATTAATTGGTTTAGCATTAATCGCTGGATTATTCACTTGGTTAGTAAGTGCAGGAACGGTTGTTTTAGTGGCAATGTTCTGTTTATCAGGTATGTTCTACTGGGTTAACATGTGGTTCGTTCCGGTTGCCATTGCTTTAATGAATGGTTCAGGACATGCATTTGGTTTAGATTACTGGGTAATGCCATGGTTAGGTAAACTCTTTGATAAATGGCTCTATGGTAAACCAAATCATATTTATAATGATAAATTTAAATAATTATGTTAAAGTTGAGAAGTAGAGAGTAATCTCGCTTTTCAACTTTTTTTAGAAATGGAGTAAACAGTGTGGTTCATAAAATATGGGAATCATATCCAACGATTGAAAAAGCACTTTATGATGTGAAAAAATTGATGAAGAATTCAATAAAAGTGCCAATGGTTGAAGTTAATAATAAAATTTTGGAGTATATAGACGCCCCTGGAAAATATTTAAGATCAGGGTTAACGATTATGGTTGCCGATAATTTAGGTTTACCAATCGATCACGACGTTATTTCAGCTGCGGCGGGACTTGAATTAATGCATTTATCAACCTTAATACATGACGATGTGATTGATAAAGCGGATACTCGCCGTGGTGTAACCGTTATCCAAAAGGATTTTTCAAATAAAATTGCTATTTATGCTGGAGATTATTTATTATCTCTTTCTAGTCGATTGCTTGTTGAATCCAATTTAAAGATTAATCGCAATATGATCGATAATAAAGTGATTGAGCATATTTTAATTGGGGAGTTACGTCAGTTAATGAATCAAAATCGAGATGACATGACGATTCATGATTATTTAAGACAGATTAAAGGCAAGACCGCCACTTTATTTGGCTTAGCGGTGATGATAGCTGGGATTAAAGCAGAGTTACCAAGACGTGATCTGAAACGCCTTTATTATGCCGGTCAAATGATTGGGATGGCCTTTCAATTAAATGACGATTTAATAGATTACCATCAAGATTCAACAATCAGTGGTAAGCCTAGATTACAAGATGTACAAAATGGAATTTATACGGCGCCATATCTAATGTTAAAAGAGCAAGTAGATAATATTAGTGACTTGGAATATGAAGAATTACCCCGATTAATGAAAGAGTATCAAATATTTGATTCAGTTGAGGCAGTTATCACAAGTTATTTAAATAAGAGTTGGCATTATTTTGAGTTAGTCAATATTAATCCAACTAAGATTAAAGAGTTATTACGAAAATTAGATTACTAAAATATAATAGGGGTGGGTGGAAACTTGATAAATTCAGTCAAGTTTTTGCCCCTATTCTATCAATCAATGGTTAATCTAAATTAAATTATATTTTAAAAGTAGTTTGATAGCTATTCAAGTATGTAAGGGAGTGCCACATGGGAGTGGGCAAGAAGTAGAAAATCAGTTGATTTTCACTTCGTCTGCCCACTCCCTTGTCCATTCCTTTTTTTTATATAGCGTTTTAGTTGAAGATTGGCAATCGCATCCAACTTTTTGTCCATCACCAGACTAAATTTAGTCTCAGTTTAGTTGTTAGATTTAAATTTTATCATAAGCAGATAAAAAGTTTAAAATCGTAATAAAGTCACATGTTTTTAGTAACTTTACTAAGTGAAGGTTAGTTTCAGATCGTTTTTTATTTTTAATATAGTTCAAAAATGGTGTTATATTAGACATAAATTCTGCTTTATTGTATAATTATGATGCGGTTTCAAATAGAACGCAAAAAAAGAAAGAGGGAATGATTATATGGAAATGAAAAAGTTATTACTTAAGAGCTCTTTATTATTAGGTTCTGTTTTCTTATTAACAGCATGTGGTTCAAATGAAACTACAGAAGAAACAACAGTTGCTGAAACAACTGCAGCTGTAGAAGAAACAACAGTTGCTGAAACAACTGAAGCAGT
>NZ_BCQX01000148.1 GCF_001552295.1 Globicatella sanguinis NBRC 15551
GTTATTTTAGTTAGGAAATAAAATTTAGTGACATAGTACGTGCATACGTAAAAGAACTCATATTAATGTTAAAAATAAGATAAAGGCTTGTGTTACAAATTATTCCTATTCGATAAATTCGTTTTTCTACAAAACTTGAGTCAGGAACATAAAAAATTGGCTAATCCTTTTAACTATATTTTTTCTTCGACTTTGGTTGCTCCGTCTAGAACCTTGTTACCAGCTTCTGCACCTTTTTTACCAGCGAAAGTTGATAGTAAAGCAGCTAAGGTAAGTCCGATAAAAGTTACGAATGAATATTTAGAGGTTTCATTCATGACATCATCAGTTGTTTCAACTACTTCTTCGAGAGTTTTTTCTGCATCTTCCATTAATTGGTTAAGTTGAGTTTCTGCATCAGATAATAATTGTTTAGCTTGTTCTTGTGCTTGTTCATAAGAAGTTTTAATGTTTTCAACAGCTTTATCGGCTTCCGCATCAGTTAAATCAGTATTTTCTGATATAGCCGCTGATAATTTTTCTTCATCTAAACTTTCGCCTATTGTTGTTAATCGATTTTCAATGTTTTGATACACTTTATTCAGTTCTTCATTCGCATCTTTTCCATCTACAATAACAGCTTTAGCTGCCTTTTGAATATCAGATGCCGTTTCATCTAATTATGATTGTAATAAATTTGGCTGCAATTCTGGAATGTCAGAATCTTTTAAAGCATCTTGAATTTCTTTATCTAAATTAGAAGTATCAATTACTAAATTATCTGTAACTGAATCGAAAGCTTATTGAGTAATATTAGATACAGCATCTCCTGAAATATTCGCTACGTTCGCTATAGTATCACCAGTGACCCCCATTAAAGACCCAAGAGTATTAAATGCAGAACCAATGGCAGAGGTGGCTAAATATAAAATCGCAATAAGACTTAATGCCCAAGTTAAAAAACCGTGAATAGCGCCTGCGCGATTTGCAGTTAAGCCTGCAACATAACCTCCTGCACTAAGTGAGACAATAAATGAGATGATAGTCCAAATAATTAAGCCGATACCGACATTATCTAATGGGTTTGGAGAAGTCAAATCAGTGACCCCTAAACCTATTGTGGCAGATGTAAGTGAAAATAAAATGCACAATGCTAGAAATGTTAATAAACCAGCGATGATAGATCTCCAGGACAGATTAACTCCCGCTTTTTCTAAAGCTATATCATTTAAATAACGTCCTCTGGCCTCATCGATATGATTCTATTTAAAATTATAATTAGAACCTTTGTATTCAAAATCATCATCTGGAACTTATCTTGACTTATCCATTGATTCATCTATTACAGTATTATTGTTTTCGTTACCTTCTGGATTTACATTAGCGTTAGGAATTTTATTATCTTTATTTTTTTCTCTATTCTCTTTCATGTTAATTCTCCTTTCAAAAGAACTATGAAACAATGCGATAACTGCTTGCAATATGATAGACAAATTTACTTTACATACCACTTTTATAGTGCAATTCGATATTTAAAACGCAATACAAAATATAAAAGTAAGGTGAGTTAATTTACCTAAGAACTCTAATAGTTAGAAGAGTTATATTTGTTTAAACTAATATCATATAATGAAATTTAGAATAATTTTAATAATACGCATTAAGTTTAGATTGAGGATGGGCACAAACTGAGCCAAGTTATTACTCGTTAATTAAAAGCACAATGGTTGAGTGATTTCAAATGGCGTCTTAACGTGCCTGAAAATAAGACTTAATCGTTTTATTTGCTTCGAGCTGATTATTTTATTGCGCATGGTTGATTGGTCTTAAAGACTTTTGTGAGACCTACTCCCAACTTTGTGGAGGTGAACAGACGAATCGAAAATTATTCAATTTTCTGCTTCTAGTGCACTCCTAACCGTAACTAGTAGTTTCATTTTCAAACATAAAATAGATAGAATTCATAATTTAAGTGGCTAATTTAATTGTAGAAATTTCACTCGTACTTTAGAGGTAAAGGTCAATCCTTTGAAATGCGTTCGGAGGTTATTATTCAACGTAGTGAGTACAGTCATTCTGAAATGGACACCGTGATACTAACACTCAAAAGTAAACAATATTTACTGGTATTAACCAATTGTCGTACACGCCATCAACTTATTCGACTAATTTCAAATAAATAGGCGGCATCCGTGAGTAAAGGTTTATTATACTCTTCCCTATTGTACATATCAATGTGGGTTAAACGAAAATTACAAACATCAGTGCATTCAAAAGCATAATAAAACGATTAACAGTATATTATACTTCTTAAAAAATCATTTAAGTGGTAAAATGAAGTCATCAACTATAAGATATAGGACGTGCATGATAGCTAACTAAATAGGTGATTTAGAGAGTTTATTAAAATAATATCAGGGTTTAAATATTACCGTTAATACTAAAAAGGGGTACAATGATTATGGCAAAGTTTATTTATGATTCATTTAATACTTTTGAAGAAGCGGAAATAGCAGTAGAAGAGTTAATTAAGAGTGGTGTATATCAAGGAGATATTACCATTGTTATCAATAGTCAATTTGTTAAAGAAGACGTCTCACGATCAGGAGCCATGATTCATAAAGCAGATATTTTGGATGAGAATAGTTCTTGGTGGGATGCTGTTGTGAGTTTTTTTACTCCAGAGTTGCAAGTAGATGAAGAGCATTCTGAAGAGTTCGAAAATTATAAAGAATTAGTATTAAAAGGCGCCTTCCTTGTATTGGTAGAGAGCTTTTACTTACCAAGTGATGAAGAAAATTAAGGAAATACTATTGGAAATACAGTTCGACTGGCTTCCACCGGAGTGAAAAACGGATGACGAAATCGTTTAGTATTTCATTTTTAGTCAGCAAAGAATTGAGAGTCGCGAGATTCATTATTCTTTGCACTTTTTTTATTAGAGTTTAAAAGCTGTTTTCGAGTTAAAATATGAATTTTATGACTTAGTCATTATAATAGAAGTAAGATACTCAATTTTAGGAGGCGTCCAATGTCAAAAAATGAATTTTTAGCATTATTCAATGAATTGGAGATTACGTTACAGAAAGTATTAGATTCCAAAGAGACGATGTTTATTTTACTTGAACAAGCGAAAGCACAGTCTAGAATCAATCCAGTCAGTGTTCATTGGGATTTACTATATGCCGCCAGACAACTACGTAATTTACTGACGCATCAAACCACAACCGACATTCCAGAAATAGCTGAACCTTCAACTTATTTAATTGAAACATTGAAGCGGATTGTTACACAGTATAAATCGCCAGTCTCGATTATGGAATACCTAAAAGCCCAAAAAGATGAAACAATCATTACTTTTAAGGTGGGAGAATCTTTACAAAGAGTCTTTACAGTAATTAAGGAAAAACATTATTCTCAATTTCCGGTATTCGATGATCATGAATATATTGGATTGATTTCAGAAAATGGTATTACCAATTGGCTAGCTGAAAAGGTATCGGATGAATCAATGATGAGTGAGGATTTAGTGGCAGTTAAGATTGATGAAGTTTTAAAATTAGAAGAAAAGAATCATCGTGTGACTAAGATTTACAAAGAAAATAATCTATTTCAATTGATTGAGTTATTTGAGAAATCTCAATCGACAGTTATTTTAGTGTGTGAAAAGCAAAATCTTGAAATGGATACACCAGATGATATTGTGGGTATTTTAACCAATTCAGATATCAGTTTGATTTACCAATTATTTGACAATGATATCCATTTATTAGACGAAGAGTAGTAAATATCGCTAGTTATTTTTGTTGTTTTTATAATTTATGAAGAGCCTTTAATAAAATGCATCAAAGTTTTAATTGACCATTTAATAGAATCTTTGGTGATTCTTTCTTTAAACATTAAGTTTAAATCATAGTCAAGAAACATTGATTCAAACTGAATTAAATCCCCCACTGGTCGAGTGTCATTCACTCAGTGGGGGATTTTTGCTATGTAAATTAAAAATTGGTAGCCCTAAAGCTACCAATTCGTATTTAATTAATGTTCATTTGGGTCGTTTTCTGCATCTTCATGTGTTGGATGCACAGTACCTGGAACGTGATCAGGCCCAGCGTATAAAGTATATAATTTTAGTGGTTTATCACCAGTGTTAGTGACATTATGCCACATATCTGCCGGTACTAAAATAGCGAAATCAGGTCCAACTTCTTTTTCAAAGTCCAAATTGTCTTCTGACGGACCCATTTGGCATAGTCCTGTTCCTTCTTCAATACGTAAGAATTGATCAATGCCTTCATGAACTTCTAATCCAATATCATCACCTGGCTGGATTGTCATTAAAGTCATTTGCATTTTGCTACCAGTCCATACCGTTGTACGGTAATTCTCATTTGCGCTTGTCCATTCCTCAATATTCTCAACAACTGGCTGTTTGCCACGATCTGTCATATCAAAAGTCATTCCTAATCGCTCCTTTTTTATAATGATTATAATTAAATGATATCATTCTTTCGGAATAAAGTAAAATGAAACGCTTAAAAGGATAGTGTCAAATT
>NZ_BCQX01000149.1 GCF_001552295.1 Globicatella sanguinis NBRC 15551
CTACTTATGGTCTACTCCCAACTGTCCGGTGGTAAACAGACGAATCGAAAATCAACTGATTTTCTACTTCTTGCCCACTCCCAATCCATTCCTTGAGGACGGCATATCATGAAGGAACACTCGAACGAATAATAAAATTATTCTTCAAATATAAGTTACTTGTGATTGATGAAGTAGGATTTAATGAAATAAGTTCTCTTGAAGCCAAGTTATTCTTTCAATTGATTGATATGCGATACACAAAACGCTCCACGATCTTCACGAGTAACTTAACCTTCGATAATTGGCATACCATTATGGGACAAGGTGAGATGTTAACAAAGGCAATTATCGATCGTATTTTACATCATTCTTATCTCATTAATATAACAGGGCCTTCTTATCGAATTAAAGACAAACTTTCCCCGCGAAAAAGTGGGGAATCTTAAGTGAGACAAATCGTGATTTTTTAAGTTGAATTTTATAGTAATTTATTAAGGTCTACTTTATTCTTAAATAATTGCAAGGAATCTAAGTAATCACACAACGATCTTAATGTAAGATAGTGTCTATACTCGTTGGGTGATAATTAACACAGATGACTTATTAAACACGATCACAGTTCAGTTATTTTTGTACTGGGCTGTCTTTTAATTGAAAGGGAAGTAGTAATATATTACAATAGTTGCGAACAAATGTTTCTGTGGACGGCTTCAGTCGTGCGAAGTAAAGAGAATTTATAATAAATATTATTTTTCTTTATCATGGTTTTAAGATTATCATTCAAAATATAGCAACAGAATCAAAGATGTATTATAGCTTGGTAATTAAAATATGAAAGGAGTGAAATGAATTGAAAAAGGATGAAGCAATGATTCGTTCCAGCGCTGCGGAATATCTAACCTATATTGCTTCTGTCGGAGATCAGCAAAACAATATAGAATTGCGTTATGAAGATGAGAATATTTGGCTAACACAAAAAATGATGGCGACATTATATGATGTTGACGTTCGGACGATCAGTGAACATGTAGGAAAAATTTATTCTGACTCAGAGCTTCAAAAAGAATCAACTATCCGGAAATTCCGGATAGTTCAAACAGAAGGCTCTCGTCAGGTAGCTCGTAACACCTTGCATTATAATCTTCAAATGATTATTGCTGTAGGTTTCAAGGTTAATTCAGAACACGCAGTCCAATTTCGTAAATGGGTGAATCAAATTGCAAAGGATTATACCATCAAAGGGTGGGTCATGGATGATGAACGTCTGAAACGCGGAACCTTCCTGACAGATAAATATTTCGATGAGCAGTTAGAACGTATTCGGGAAATTCGCGCAAGCGAAAGAAAGTTTTATCAAAAAGTAACTGATTTGTATGCTACAGCCATTGATTACGACAGAAATTCCGCGACAACACGACGATTTTACGCTTCCGTTCAAAATAAAATGCATTATGCAGTTCATGGGCACACAGCAGCTGAATTGATTGTAGAAAGAGCAAATCACTCTAGAAAGCATATGGGATTAACGACTTGGTCGGATGCGCCTGACGGAAAGATTAAGAAAAGTGATGTAACGATTGCCAAAAACTACTTAAGTCAAAATGAAATAAAACAACTAAATCGTATGGTAACGGCGTACTTGGATTTTGCTGAGACTATGACATTAAGGCATATCCCACTTACCATGCAAGACTGGGAGAAGAGACTTAATAATTTTATTGAAATGTTCGAATACGGAATTTTACAAGATGCAGGGAAAGTTTCAGGTGAAATCGCTAAGATTCATGCTGAAACAGAATTTGAAAAATATCGTGTGATTCAGGACCAACTATTTGTGTCAGATTTTGATAAATATTTATTGGAATTGGAGAATAAAAGAAAGGACTAATGGGATTATTTCCTGTTGTTTTAGAATATGTAGTTTTTCAAATCAATAGTGGTTGAAGCGAAGGTTGATAGCAAATGGATCTTCAAACAAAACCACCTATCCACCATAACCAAAGCAATCCATAGCTTAAGGTTGACACATGTGGAGGCAGTGGCATTACTTATGAGAAGTGAAGAAATGATTCGAGACAGCGAACCGCTGAGTGCGTAGTATTGATAAATAAACTAAGTTAAAAATCGTATAAGAACGAGGTTTCTTGGCGTCTATTGCATGATAGAGTTCAAGCATCATAAAATGAAACGAATGAATCTTCAACTATAAAAAAACGACTAATCCGAAATTGTATTCAAGATTAGTCGGTTCATTCTTATCTCATTAGTATCACAGGACCTTCTTATCGAATTAAAGACAAACTTTCCTCACGAAAAAGTGGGGAATCTTAAGTGAGACAAATCGTGATTTTAAGTTGACTTTTATAAGTGTCACTTTCTTTTTACACAATATTATGGACTTTATCAAAACACGGCTCTAGAAGTCTTAAAAAATAATTTATTTAGATAATCGAATTATGATTTTTAGCATAATAATATGAAACAGAAGCAATAAAATGCCAAAGCAGTACACTATCATGGAGGACCAATGAAAAAAGACCTATTTAATGAATTTAAAATAATTTGTGTACATTTAAACAAGGTTGGAATTGTGCCAACTTTAATGGGCTCTTTGGGTTTAGAGTTTATTTCAAAAACTTCTTGGGAGCCATCAGATATAGACATTCATGTTCCAGGTGATCCAAGAGGATGGGAGGCTCCTGACCAGCTTAGAATTTATAATTGGGGTACAATATCCAAAGTCATGGAAGACCTAGGCTATGAATTAATAGACCTTCATGAACATGAATTTCAAAAAAACGGCCTTAGTGTAGAGTATGGCAGCATTGATTCCCTATACGACTTTGCTGGAATAAAAGTATCAGACCTAGACCTTATTCAAGTAGAGGGTATAACATTTCGTCTCCCCAACCTAAGGCAGTTTTTAAAAATCTATCAAGCATCTTCAAAGGATTCTTATAGAAATGACAATAATAACAACAAAGATTTTAAGAAAATTGAATTTTTGAAAAAACATATATAGCTAAGAGTTAATGTTAGAAAAGTATTTTTCCTAACCTTAAGTGGAGCTTTCACTTTTAAGTTAACATATACTTGAGAACGCGAGTTATAGCGCTTTGATTATTCGATATTACTTATTCATAACAAATATAGTTTGGTTAAATTTTTATCTAGCGTAGTTAAGTACAGCTAACTTTTAAATGTTAGTCATCTAGCTTTATTTAATTTTCTATAGTTCGTGTTTGAGTTTTACGGTCTGTTAGCCTAACCAACCCCTAATACGTGAGATATGTCTTCGATTATATTACAATAGAAATAGATAGTTTGAAACTGATTATTATTTCTAAAAGGAGAGGTATTATGGGATTATTAGTAGACGGTGTTTGGAAAGACCAATGGTATGATACAAAATCAACGGGTGGTCGTTTTGTACGTAAAGATTCACAATTCAGAAATTGGATTACAATAGATGGTGCACCAGGTCCGACTGGTGAAGGGGGCTTTAAAGCGGAAGCTGGGCGCTACCATCTATACGTCTCACTCGCTTGTCCATGGGCTAGTCGCACTTTAATGATGCGTAAATTAAAAGGTTTAGAAGATATAATTTCAATCTCTATCGTAAACCCAATCATGTTAGAAAACGGTTGGACATTTGCACCAGACCAAGGTGTAATTCCTGATCCAATCTTGAACGCTGATTTTTTACACCAAGTCTATACACATGCAGACTCTGAGTACACTGGTCGAGTAACTGTTCCTGTTTTATATGACAAGAAAAAAGATACCATCGTCAACAACGAATCATCTGAAATTATGTTGATGTTAAACTCAGCCTTTGATGAAATTGGTGCTAAAGAAGGCGACTACTATCCAGAAGAATTGCGTGACCAAATTAAAGAAATGGATAACTATGTATATCCCAACATCAACAACGGTGTTTATAAAGCTGGTTTTGCGACAGATCAAGCAGTTTATGAAGAAGAAGTTGGTCATGTATTCGATGCCCTAGAGAAATTAGACAGCATTTTAGCTGATAACAAGTTCTTACTAGGCGACAAATTTACTACTTCTGATATCCGCTTATTCCCGACTTTAATACGTTTCGAGCATGTTTACTATGGTCACTTCAAGTGCAATATTAAACATTTAACTGATTTTGAAAATGTATGGCGTTATACACGTGAAATCTACAACATGCCAGGTATTTCTGACACAGTTGATTTCTACCACATCCAACACCATTACTACGGAAGCCACCCTACAATTAACCCGAACGGTATTATTCCAGCAGGTCCTACAATTAGCTTAGACATTTAGATATAGAAAATCACCTGGAGAACATTTCTACAGGCGATTTTTTGTCTAGGTGCGCCCAACATGGCGTTAACTTGACGGTTCAAGTT
>NZ_BCQX01000150.1 GCF_001552295.1 Globicatella sanguinis NBRC 15551
CGAAAATTATTTAATTTTCTCTCCTTGCCCACTCCCACTAGCCTCAATCCCTTGAGAAGTTGTTATTCTAATATAAGCAGTTAAATGTGTTTGAAAGTGCTTTTATATAGAGTGTTTCGTGTTATACTAAAGAGAGAATATATAAGTGAGGTCAAAATAAAATGACTAATTTAGAAACTAAACAATCACGAGAAGAGTTTATTCGTCATATAGAAGAACATATGAAGCAAGCTTCCCGTAAATTATTAAAAATAAATTCTAGAGATGAAATTATGACCGTTCTAGGAGAGAGTTTTAAAGAATTACTTAAATGTGACTTTGTTGGGATAGGTTTAAATTTAAATGGCTACTTAAGACTCCATTATTTAGCAGGAGATATCGACATTGAAAAGATTTTTCCTTATCCCACAGATAAAGTCAATCCGATATTGTATGAAAGAAGTATTAAATCCGATGATAATTATTTGGACCCTGATTCTGTTTTAATTCAATATTTTAAAAAGAGTGGTATTGATTCATGGTTTACAGTTCCGATAGCGGAGGATCATTCAGACTTAGGGATAATTATTGTAGGCTATTATGATACGCGTCCCTTTTTTAACGAAATGCGTGAATTATTTAAAGAATTAGGTGCTTATGCAGCAATTGCGATGAAAATGATTCAACGTAATGAGTCGAGCCAACGTCAAATATTGTATTTTGCACAAGCCTCTCATCAACTGATGATGCAAAATTCAATTGAAGATCTGCTAGAGAAAGTGGTGACATTATCCGGTCGTGAATCGCGATCTCATTACACAGGTGTTTACTTACTCGATCAAGCACATGAAGCTTTATTACTACAAAAACCCACTTTTGGTTATGTCACGTTAGATGATTATATCCCACTTAGTAAAGGTAATTTATTAAAAGATTATTTACCGAGAGTGGAACAAATTGGTTATTCGCAAATCACGATACCATTAGTTATCAATGAACAAATGGTTGGCGCGATGGTATGCGAAAAACCAGCCGAACAAATTTTTTCTGGAAAAGATTTTGAGTTGCTGCAAACTTATGCGAATTATTTTAGTGCAATGTATGAAAACTTGTCATTGAGACGCCAAGAAAAAATACGTCGTCAAGAATTAGAGGAATTGTTTAATTTACAAAATAATTTAATTAAAAGTTCGTTAGAGCAAACGGATATTGATAAGATGAATCAACTATTAGGTGAATTTGTCGAACGGGATATTATTGTTTTTGATCAATTTTTAAATCCTTATTCTAAATATTTACAAAAAGACTCTAGTTTAGAACGCGATATTTTAATGAAGGAAATTAAGAATTATAAGTTAAAACATGTTCATTTAGCTAGTGAATTTAGAATCTCAGTTCAAGATACAGAAATGGTTTTTAGACGAATTGAAGGTGACCGTGAGGCATTGGGATTTATTGCTTATTCTGAAAATAAGGTTAATTTGAATAAAGAAACGTTTAATTTGGCTATTTCAATGGCATTAAATATTTATGCAACCTTCTTCATGAAATATAAAATTGAACGCGATGCTTTAAATCAGTTGAAAAATAGTTTCGTTGGGACATTGTTTTCTGGAAAACCTCATGAAGAATTGAATCAAATCATTACTTATGCTTCGTATTTCAACTTTGATATTGATGGTTCCTATGATGTAGCCTTATTAGCAATTGAAGATGTTGTACCACATTCGGATGATTTAGTGGTGAGACGAATTGCGCGTAATACGGTGATGAATGAGTTGATTTATCATTTATCAAAATTCGATTCTAAATTAGTAACTGCTATTTATAAAGGAAGAATTGTGCTGTTGAAAGCTAGACAGGGTGAAGAACCAGGTATTTATTGGCAAAAACTCTTTAAGACGATTCGAAAAGCTGTGAATCCAAAAATAGGGTTATGGATTGGCATTGGCGGGCAGGTATTAGAATTGAAAGATTACCGTGATCGTTATGACAAAGCGAAACATGTTTTAAATGTTATCCAAAGAACAGGACATGAACCAAATTTTGCAAGCTACGATGAGTTAGGGTCTTATGTGATTCTTAACGAATTAAATCAAATTGATGAAACAAAACTATTTGTTAAATCCCAATTAGGTAAGCTTTGGGATGCTTCGGTTGATAGTAGTATGGATTTATTTGAAACCTTAAGAGTCTATTTAAATAACCATTGTAGTATCAAAGCGAGTGCAGACGAACTGTTTTTACACCGTTCAACCATGAATTATCGCTTAGAAAAAATTAAAGAGATTTTAGAAATAGAGTTGGATGATAATAAACATCAGTTTAATTTATTATTAGCCTATCATTTATTTGATCTTTTTGGAGAAAAATTATTTGAATAATATTTATATTGAATAGCCTTTTTGTTTTTAGTCGAACAGGAAGGCTGTTTATTTTTTTATCATTATCAAAGATAAACGTTTTACTACCTCATTGAGTTTGTTATAAATATTAAATCGTTAGTTGAGCATAAGGTTAAGAGGTGAAAGCATAATTTTATTTTGAAACCAGCCATAAATTATTAAGAGAGAGTCTGTATTTTCATTATTTTTCTAGTGTATAATGAGTGAGATATAAAATGAAAGGGAGTATGTATGTGAAAGGATTGTTGATAAGAGGAGTGATATTGGTCAGTACAATACTAATGTTTGGGCTCAACCATCTAAGTATCTGGCATTTAGTCTTAATCATCGGCTTTATTGCAGTCACAAAGGACGTTGAAATAAGGTTTAATCGGAAAGATTTAGGATGGATGGTGTGTTTTATTCTACTGAATGTTTTTTCTTTTTATATGAATCCACCGAAGCAATTGGGTTATGAAATGGTACTGGCAGTTTTGAGAGCGGACTTCTATTTTTCATTATTTAAAATCATTACAGCTTTGACTGCTAAAAATATGCTGTATCACACAGAAAGAATGCTTAGTAAGTGGCAAAAGACTCAGTTTTTAATCATGATGGTCCTGGTATTACTCATTTTCTATTTTCCGCTACTGCTTGCTTTTAGCCCAGGAAATATGTATATTGATTCCTATTCTCAATGGGGACAAGCAATGGGAGGTATTCCCTTATCGGATTGGCATCCGGTCTTGACCACCTTATTGATGAAACTCTCTTATAAATTAATCGGAACGCCAGTCGTGTATACCTTGATGCAAGTGGTGGGCTCCATCATGGTCCTGACTTATTTTAGCAAGCAATTATTGGATCTTCGACTTAAAAAATCTTATATTTTATTAGTAGTGTTTACCATTCTATTCACGACTTTGTTACTATCAAATATGGTTACTCTATATAAGGATAATTTGTATAATCTTTCTTTAGTTTTAGTCACCTTATTTTTAGTAAGGATTTATTTTATTGAACCAACTTGGTTGCAACATTGGAGCTCGAAGATTATATTTGCCTTTAACTTTAATGTGGTGCTATTAGGTCGGCATAATGGGTTTTATGTAGGCATCGCATTTTTAGTGATATGGTTATTCTTTTCTTTTGATAAATGGAAAGATGTAGCCATCATAATAGTCTTAACAGCTTTAATTTTTATGGGGTATCACACATTATTAAATCAACGATATGCTATTATACCAGGTTCACCGAGTGAGAAATATAGTATGGTATTACAGCATATCGGTGCAGTGGTTGATGCAGGAAGACCATTAACGGAAGAACAAAATGAGTTTTTAGATCAAATTTTACCACGAGCAACTTGGCAAGAAAAATATACCCCTGTTATGATTGATCCAGTCAAATTTCACCAGGACTTTAATAAAGAATTTATTAACACCCATCAAAAGGAGTTGTTAAAGAACTGGTTAACCATTGGTCAACAATATCCGCTACTCTACTTAAGAGCAGAATTACAGCAAATACGACCATTATGGGATGTGAATGGATGGGAGCATTGTTTGCCAGGGACTCAAATGTTTCATTATATGATCAATTCACCGAAAGCGTATTATGATCCTTATTTACAGCATTATGATTTTGCAGTAGATTCACTACGTAATTTGATTGCTGAGTTGTCTTATCAGCAAGCTCCGCATGATGGTGTTCATAAGCCGTTTATTACGAGTGTGGCATCAGTTAGTATTTTGGTTTTATTTGCATGCTCCTTTTCAGTAATATTTGCTAAAAGGTGGACATATTTATTGATTTTATTGCCTTCTTTACTTCATTTGGGGACATTATGTTTGGCGATGCCCGCGTATAATATTCGTTATATTTTAGCGCCCGTTATCACTTCGATGATGCTAGCCATTATTTTTAAAGTAGTATCAACAAAATATTGATTTCTTGAC
>NZ_BCQX01000151.1 GCF_001552295.1 Globicatella sanguinis NBRC 15551
CTACTTCTGGTCCACTCCCAACTTTGCGGGGGTAGGCCGACGAAGCGAAAATCATTCAATTTTCTACTTCCAGTTCATTCCCCACGATAATGCCAAGTTCGCCCTATTAGTATAATCGAGAACGTACTAATAACTGTCAAGGAGTGTTATTTGGTAATATTCAACGATGATGCTATGTTTCACTTTATAGGGTAGGATGAAAGGTAATAATACAATACTTAAATTTATGAAGTACTGCTTGAGTTGAACTTAGGCAGTGCTTTTTTTAAGATGAAAGTTATAATAAAAACAAATCAATGATGGTTTGAATAAGATTAGTCCTAGAGAAATTAATGTTTTTGAAAGCATTTTATAGTGAATTATGTTAAAATATTGAATGAATGTGAGGTGTTGTTAGTGAAATATGGACAAATCGTCGTCGGTAAAATTACTGATGAGAATGAACAAGCTTTTTATGCACAGTATGAAGGGATTACCTTCGAATTAAATAAAAAAACAACCGAGGATACTTATACATTAGGAGAAACGGTTGAAGGGATGATTTATGAGAATCGCTTTAACCAAAAAGTGATGCAAACAGAATTACCTTTAATTCGACCAGGATATTATGGTTGGGGAACCGTCATCAGTGCTCGTAAGGATTTAGGTGTTTTTATCGATGTCGGATTGGAAGAAAAAGATGTCGTGATGTCACTGGATTATTTACCAGAAAATAAACAGTTATGGCCGAAGAAAGGCGATAAACTATATCTGACTTTCTTTGTAGATGACAAGAATCGTTTTTGGGGACAGTTTGCTGAAGTAGAACAATTTAATCAATTATTTAAAAAAGCACCAGAACGATTAATGAACCAAGAATTAAAGGTGACAATCTATCAAGTAAAATTAGCGGGTGCATTAGCCATTTCTGAAGAAGGATTTAGAGTGTTCATTCATGAGAGTGAACAAACGGAAACATTAAGATTAGGGCAAGAAGTCACTGTGCGTGTGGTGAATGTCGCACGAGACTGCTCTCTAAATGGTTCTATGCGTCCTCGTGCTCATGAAACGATTACCGATGATGCGCAAATGATTTTAGCTATTTTAGACAAAGTTCCTAATGGATTTTTAGCTTTGCATGATAAATCTGATCCAGAAGCGATTCAAGCACAATTAGGGATTAGTAAAGCACAATTTAAACGCGCCGTAGGTAATCTTTTAAAAAATAAAAAAATTAGACAAGAGAAAAATGAAGGAATTTATCGATTATAATGTTAAGTTCCTATATCGAAGATTTTAAGCGATACTTATTATTAGACCAGGCGCGTTCTAGTAATACAATTGAAAGTTATGGCCGTGACTTGCGAAAGTTTAATGAGTTTGTTAAAGCACAAAACATTGAGACGATGTCACAATTAAATAAGCCTTTAATTCAAAATTTTTTAGCACAGTTAAAAGCGGATCATTACTCAGCGAGTTCAACCAATCGCATGTTATCCAGTTTAAAACAATTTTTTAATTATTTGGTAATCGAAAAGGTCATCGAACAATCGCCGATGACCATGATTAAAAGTGCTAAAAAGCCCAAACGTCTACCTAAAGCACTTACGGTTAATGAAATTGATGATTTATTACAGGCCCCTGATTTAAGTACGACTTGGGGGATTCGTGATCGAGCTATTTTGGAAGTGATGTACGCGAGTGGCCTAAGAGTGAGTGAATTGACCCATTTATCGATGCGCCATTGTCATCTAGAGTTAGGCTTTATCCGAACGATTGGTAAAGGGAATAAAGAAAGAATCGTTCCGATAGGTGAAGAAGCAACCTATTGGATGCAACGCTATTTTGAAGAAGTTAGACCTGCATTTCAACGTAAAGGGAAACCAACGGATATTGTCTTTTTAACTGAGCGCGGTAAACCTTTTACTAGACAAGGTATTTGGAAAAACATTAAGAAATACGTAGCGCAAATAGGACTGGATAATGATGCCGTTTCACCACATGTTTTACGTCATTCATTTGCGACGCATTTATTAGAACATGGAGCCGATTTAAGGATGGTACAAGAATTATTAGGACATTCTGATATTTCTACCACTCAAATATATACCCATATTTCTAAAGCTCGTCTGCAAGAAGTATATCGGAAAGCTTTCCCACGTTCTTGATAACAGGTCAATCGCTTAATAGACATCCTATCGATATTAAATTAGATAACTATTAATTTAGATAACAAATGTAAATATTAATCATTTTAAAGAAAGAAGGAAGTTATATGACAAAATTTAATCGTATCCATCTCATTGTAATGGATTCAGTCGGAATCGGAGAAGCACCAGATGCTAAAGACTTTGGTGATGTGGGTGCTCATACATTAGGCAATATCGCTAAAACTGCAGGACTATCACTACCTCATTTAACTGAATTAGGTTTAGTCAATATCGAGCCCTTGCAAGGAATGAATCCAGTTGAACAAACGAAAGGATATTGGACTAAATTAGAAGAAATTTCTGCAGGGAAAGATACGATGACAGGTCACTGGGAAATTATGGGATTACATATTAAGACGCCTTTCCGTGTTTTCCCCGATGGATTCCCTCAAGAATTACTAGATAAAATTGAGGCTTTTTCTGGTCGTAAAATTGTTTGTAACTTACCATACTCTGGTACAGAGGTGCTAGAAGATTATGGTAAGCATCAAATGGAAACGGGTGACTTAATTGTTTATACTTCAGCTGATTCCGTATTACAAATAGCTGCTCATGAAGAAGTGATACCATTAGAAGAGTTATACCGTATTTGTGAGTATGCTCGTGAAATTACTTTAGAAGATCCTTATATGTTAGGCCGAATTATTGCACGTCCTTATGTTGGAGAACCAGGTAATTTTGTGCGGACAGCAAATCGTCATGACTACGCGTTGAGTCCATTTTCGGATACGACTTTAGATTTCTTAAAAAATGCAGGAAAAAGTGTTATTTCAGTAGGGAAGATTGCTGATATTTTTAATGAAAAAGGAATTACTGAAAGCAATCGTACGCAAAATAATATGGATGGTGTTGACACCTTATTACGTGTCATGGATCAAGATTTTACTGGCTTAAGTTTTACCAACTTAGTCGACTTTGATGCTGTCTATGGTCATCGTCGTAACCCAGAAGGCTATGCCCAAGCGTTAGAAGAATTTGATGCACGTCTTCCTGAAATTTATGAAAAAATGCAAGAAGACGACTTATTAATCATTACTGCCGACCATGGAAATGATCCAACCTTTACTGGTACCGACCATACCCGCGAGTATGTGCCAATTTTAGTTTATAGTCCATCATTAAAGGAACCAAAAGAATTACAAGCGACTCACTTTGCAGACATTGCAGCAACCATTTCTGATAATTTCGAGGTTGAATCAACCGGACTTGGCCAATCATTCTTATCTCAATTAATTTAGGAGGCATAATATGTTTAAAGAAACCACTCAATATTTAATTAATCAAGGTATTGTAGAGCCACAAATCGCATTAATTTTAGGTTCTGGGTTAGGTGAATTAGCGGATGAGATTGAAAACAAAATCGTCATTCCTTACGAAGATATTCCCAATTTCCCTGTTTCAACAGTAGCCGGTCATGCGGGTCAATTGGTATATGGTAAGTTAGAAGGTAAAAAAGTTATTGCATTACAAGGACGTTTTCATTATTACGAAGGCTATGATTTACAAACAGTCACTTATCCCGTGCGCATTTTCAAAGAATTAGGTTGTAAAACTGTGATTGTAACCAATGCAGCGGGTGGAGTGAATGAAAACTTTACGCCAGGGGACTTAATGATCATTACAGATCAATTAAACATCACCGGTGAAAATCCTTTAATTGGAGCAAATATTGAGGAGCATGGTCCCCGTTTTGTCGATATGTCTGAAGCTTATAGTAAAAGAGGTCAAGCTTTACTAAAAGAAGTGGCTCAAGAGATTGGGATTACTTTACAAGAAGGGGTTTATACTTGGTTTACAGGACCAACTTACGAAACACCAGCGGAAATTCGTTATGCACGTACTATCGGTGGGGATGCTGTTGGAATGTCAACGGTACCGGAAGTGATTGTAGCAAAACATTGTGGCATGGAAGTCATTGGGATTTCATGCATTACTAATTATGCTGCTGGTATGCAAGCAACTTTAAACCATGAAGAAGTGATGGAAAATTCACAAAAAGCGAAACCTAATTTCAAAAAGTTATTACGTGGTACCATCGCTCGCTTAGATTAAGGTGAGGAATCGGGTCTAAATGAACACTTATCTTCCTTATAAAACTAATTGTTCTTAGC
>NZ_BCQX01000152.1 GCF_001552295.1 Globicatella sanguinis NBRC 15551
AATCAAAAGAATATAATCTTCACGACGTTCAGTTTGTTGTGTAACTTTACCTTGTTGTTGTGCTTGTTGTCTTTTTAATTGTTCAATTTGTTCTTCGTAACGTCTAATTTGTTCTTCGTACTGATTCTGTAATGTTTCTTCTTCAGTTTGTGCTTGTTTGCGAACTTCTTCAGCTGTTAATTGTTTGTTTTTCTTATTATCTGCCATGTATTTAATTAATAATGGCGCAACTAATACTAACACACGTTTTACAGCTGCCGGGCTTAATCCTAAGGTGTCGGCTATTTTTTCAATGATACCTGTTTTATTGCCAAATAAATGGTTTAACATTTTATCGCCATCTTCGACATCAGCTTTTTGCGTATAATCAGCAACTGAATCAAAATGAGTATCATTAGCATGGTCTTTTAAGGCATTGTCAAAAGCAATTAAGCCTTCTTCAGTTGAAGTATTATTATTAATTGCTTTTAAAATTAATGGTAATGCCATCCCTACAATTGAACTCGCTTGAGACGCATCTATTCCTGCACGATCAGAAATTGCTGTCACATCATTGCTATCTACATTTGATAAAATATCCATTAAACTACCGGCTGTATCAAATAATCCCATAATTATTCTTCCTCTCAATTTGTATTGTTACTTTAATTTAACATAACATCAATGAAAAGAATAATGAAACGCCTTACAATCGATTATATTTTTTCTTGCATACGATGCATATTGGCATAACGTCCATCTAATGCTAAGAGTTCCTCATGGGTTCCTCGTTCAACGATTTCCCCATTATCTAAAACTAATATTTGATCCGCATCACGAATAGTTGAAAGTCGATGGGCAATAATAAAGGTCGTTCGACCTTGCTTCACAATATTCATGGCTTTTTGGATAATGGCTTCTGTTTCAGTATCAATATGGGATGTTGCTTCATCTAAAATAAGGATTTTAGGATTACTAGCTAAAGTTCTAGCAAAAGCAATAAGTTGTCGCTCACCACTTGAAAATGCATTTCCTTTTTCAATAACCGGTTCTTCAATCCCTTTATCCAAACGATTAAGCATATCTTTAGCGCCAACCTTTATTAAAGCATCCATTATCATTTCTTTGGTAATCGTCGCATCATCCATCGCGACATTTGAAGCGATAGTTCCGGTAAATAAATACGGATCTTGTAATACGATTCCCATTGAACGGCGAACTGATTCGCGATTATATTCAGCAATATTTTGTCCATCGATTAAAATTTCACCTAGCTGTGGATCATAAAAACGGAATAATAAATTAATTAAAGAGCTTTTTCCACTACCAGTATGTCCTACTAAGGCAATTGTTTGCCCTTTTTTAGCTTCCAAGTTAATATTTTTTAAAACATATTTTTCATCTGTATAGCCAAAAGAAATATTATGAAAGACTACATTGCCATCATTGACCGTAAGTTCCTTTTCAGTATCCACTTCTTTGGGTGCATCTAATAATTCCATAACACGTTTCCCTGTCGTTAATGAACGTTGTAACTCAGGAAACATTCGCACTAACATTCCCATATTATTAAACAAGCGATCGATATAATTAATATAAGTTAAAAGTAAACCAGCGGAGACGGTCACATAACCCCCTAAAAATTGATACCCAGCCCAAGCTAATACACCAAAGAATACAATTCGTTTAAATAAGTCTACTAAACTCCAAGAGATAGTGGCGTGAACATTAATCATCTTTACATCGGCTTGATACATCTTTTCGATAACGGTATCAAATCGTTCAATCGCATCCTTTTCTTGATTAAATAATTGAATTATTGCACTCCCTGTCATCATTTCATTGACCTGTGTGTTCACTTCACTTTGCATTTCATAATAGGTGGTCAGTTGACTTTCTGTACGTAATTGCCATAGTCGTTGCCAGCCTATAAAAACTGGAATTAATAATAATAAAGCCAAACCCATTTTATAATTAATGAAAAAGATGATAACATAAACACTGATGACACTCATCATTAAGACTAAAATATTAGATAACAAACTACCGTAAAATTGCGCTCTTAAGGTTTCGGTGTCATTGACAATACGAGCAGAAATCTTGCCTGCCGGTTTATCATCAAAATACGCGACCGGTAAATTTTGCATTGTTTCATAGGCTTCATTTCGCAAATGAGCCGCTACTTTATTCGCACAATACATCAATATTCGAATAGCAATATAGCTTATAATACTCCCAATAATGGACAAACCGATATAAAAAGCTAACCACATTAATAACTTGCTTGAATCAAGAGTAGCTCCCTTCGTTAATGGCGTTAATAAATGGTCAATAATATATTGGACAATAAGTGGCGCTGCTTGTAGAGCTCCACTGGAAATAAGTAGTAATACTAAACCTAAAATAAAAGGTAAGCGAACTATTTTTAAATAGGATAAAAGTCTCAATACTAATTTCATTCAGTCACACCCCTTTTACTTTGTTGTTTATAATACTGCTCAGCATACCAACCCTTTTGTTGGACTAACTCTTGTGGCGATCCTTCCTCAACGATTCGGCCCCCTTCTAATACAATTACCCAATCGGCATGATTAACCGCTGATAATCGGTGGGTGATAATAATATTCATTTTGCCTTGTCGCAATGTTTGAATGTTTTCAATAATAATGCGTTCCGTTTTAGCATCGACCGCTGATAAGGAGTCATCTAAAATTAATAAATTAGGTTGCTTGATCATCGCTCTAGCAATCGAAATCCGTTGTTTTTGCCCTCCCGAAACAGAGACCCCTTTTTCACCGACTAACGTATCATAGCCATTAGCCATACGTTCCAAATCTTGAGTGAAAGCTGCTACGGCTACCGCAATATCTAATTCTTTTTGGCTAGCATCTTTTTTACCAACTTTTATGTTATCAGCCACTGAACGTGAGAATAAGACATGTTCTTGCGGCACATAACCTATCTGCTGTTCAATTGATTGTCTTTGGTAATTTTCAATTGGGTGACCATTGATTAATAATTGTCCTTCTCCCACAGGATATTGACGCAATAACTGACGTACAAAAGTCGTTTTGCCACTACCTGTTTTACCAACAATACCTAGAGTTTGTCCCTTTTCAAGTTTTAAGTTGACATGACTTAATCCATCATAATCACTATTAGCATATTTAAAAGAATAATCCACTAATTCCAATGATTCTAATGTTGTTAGTTCCAATGAACCATCCGGTTCTAAATCATCACCCGTTTCAATGATTTCATTGATTTTTTTGAAAGATAGTTCTCCTGTTTTATAAACCAAAATCAAATCCGATAACATCCACATGGGATCTAATAGTATCCAACTATACATTTGTAAAGCCACTACGTCCCCAATTTGCATCTGGCCTTGACTCATAACCAGCCCGCCTAAGCCCAAAATGATAACGGTACTCAAAGCAAGAAAGACATTGGCTGCACGTCCATATAGCGCTTGGTAGACCATAATATTATCAGCTCGTTGTCTAAGTTGATCGGTTTTTTCTGCAAAACGCGCAGCACCTAAACGACTATTACCATAGGCACGTGTTACCCTAATCCCTTCCACTACTTCTAATACTTCATTACTTAAGGCAGATACAGCTTCACGGTTTGCTTCTACCATATCATCTTGTTTTTTCCCAATATAATAGACAATAATTCCCAAAATCACTAATGGAATCATGCCCAACAGTGAAATCCACCATGAAATCATAAACATTTGCGGAATAATGATGATAACCGTCCCAATACTATATAGAAAACTCATCGTACCATAACCTAATAATTCGGAAAGACTCGCAATATCACTAGTAAAACGTGTCATCATGTCCCCACTACGAAATTTATCGTAAAAAGGAATACGCATTGAACTCAATTTATGAAACAACTTTCGTTTTAATTCTAATTCATAATAGGCTCTTGCCGAAAATAGCCATTTAACCCAGAAAAATCCTGCAATATAGGTTAATATCGCTGTCACTAAAATTAAAACTAATTGAAAATTTAAATTTGTTTGAGTAAGCGTATTATTGGAAATTTGATTAATAATTGTTTGTGTCACTTTAGTTGGTACCACCGAAAATCCATATTCTACAAATAATAAAATTAGGATAGCGATGTATAACCATTTTCTTTGAATAATATAATTCCAAATTTCTTTAAGCATCATTGACCTCTTTTCTGATTTTTTATTTCTAATTTTTTGC
>NZ_BCQX01000153.1 GCF_001552295.1 Globicatella sanguinis NBRC 15551
AATTTGACTGAATTTTTTAAATTTATGTTCAATCTCATTAAGACGCAGATTGAGACCACTCAACCACTGCGCTTTGAATTAAATAGATATTCCTGAACAGAATTTAAAAAGTCTTTGCCCAGCCTTACTATATTCTGATATAATTATTGTCAATATAATAAGAAAGAAGGAATCAATGATGGATATTAATGAAAAAATCCTGAAACTCCTAGAACGTGATAGTCGTTTAACTCACCAAGAAATTGCGGTGTTATTAGGTGAAGACGAAGCGTTCATTACCAAAACGATTAAAGAATTAGAAGAGAAGAATATTATTTGTGGTTATACTACTTTAGTGAACTGGGAAAAAACGAACAGTGATATGGTTTCAGCGATTATTGAATTGCGAGTAAATCCACAAAGAGGACAAGGTTTTGATCGGATTGCGGAAAAAATTTATAATTTCCCAGAAGTCAAAGCCATGTATTTAACTTCTGGTGGCTATGATTTCTTAATTGAAATGCAAAAAGCACCGATTCGTGAAATTGCGAATTTTGTTTCTTCGCGTTTATCCATCATTGAAGAGGTACAGTCAACGGCTACTCATGTTATTTTGAAAAAATATAAAGATCATGACACCCTATTTATTGAAAAAGAACATGATAAAAGGGAGTTTATTTCATGAGAAGTTTTCTAAATCAAAAAGTACAAGCTATTAAACCGTCTGGGATTCGTCGTTTTTTTAATTTAGCAAATGAAATGGAAAATGTTATTTCATTAGGTGTAGGAGAACCCGATTTTGATACACCATGGCATGTACGTGATGAAGGAATATATACCGTTCAGAAAGGACGTACCTTCTATACAGCCAATGCAGGTTTATTAGAATTAAGAACCGCAATAGCTGAAAATATTTTTCGTTTACAAGGTGTAAAATATAACCCTGACACACAGGTATTAGTGACCGTTGGTGGCAGTGAAGCGATAGATTTGGTTTTTCGGGCAACGATTGAACCGGGAGATGAAATCATCTTTACAGAGCCTTGTTATGTGTCCTACTTGCCAACGATTGAATTAGCGGGCGGCGTTCCGGTGGCTATTCCACTAAAAGAACAGAATCAATTTCGTTTAACTCGAGAAGAATTAGCGGCGGCTATCACTGATAAGACCAAAGCACTCGTTTTATCCTTTCCTAATAATCCGACTGGGGCAGTCATGGCAAAAGAAGACTTAGAAGCAATTGCCGATTTAATAATTGAGCATGATCTTTTAGTGATTACGGATGAAATCTACGATCGCCTTACCTATAACGAAGATGAAGAACATGTCAGTATCATTCGCTTACCTGGAATGGCTGAACGTACGGTTTACATCAATGGTTTTTCTAAAGCTTATGCTATGACGGGCTGGCGTTTAGGTTACTGTGCTGGTCCTGAAGAAATTCTCCAACAAATGACCAAAATCCATCAATTTACCATTATGGCAGCTCCTACCATGAGTCAGTATGCCGGTTTAGAAGCTTTGCGTTCAGGTGAACAGGATGTTCTAGAGATGCGCGAAAGCTATAATCAACGTCGCCGTTATTTATTATCTGAGTTCGAACGTCTTGGTATTCCCTGCTTTGAACCTTTGGGTGCTTTCTATGTTTTCCCCAATATTTCGCAATTTGGTATGACTTCAGAGGAATTTGCGATGGATTTACTCCATAAGAAACAGATTGCGGTCGTACCAGGTACCGCCTTTGGGGATAGTGGAGAAGGCTTTGTTCGTATCTCTTATGCTTATTCCATTGCCGAATTAAAAATTGCATTACAACGTATCGAAGAATATATTATTGAAATGAAAGGAAATCTAAATTGAGTAAATTACCATTAAGAACAGAATTACCTGTCGCAGAGACATGGGACTTAAGCTTATTATTTAAAAATCAAGCTGAATATCAAGCAGCAGTTGCAGAAGTGAAAGAGTACGTGACTAACTTTCAAGAACAATATCAAGGGAAATTAACGGACGAGGCAATCATTATTGAGTCATTAGCCAATTTGGAACAAATTAAACGCCAATTGTCCAAAATTTATGGTTATGGGTCCTTAGGATATGAAGCGGATAAGCTGAACGCTGATAATGAAGAAAACTATCAAAAATTGCCTGCGTTAAGTGAATTTTTTGGTGCCACTTTATCGTTTTTCGAATCAGAACTGTTAAGTTTAGACGATAATATCCTTCAAACGGTGATGAAGTCCGATGAGGGAGCGCCGTATCAATACTATTTACAAGCATTGTTACGTGAAAAACCACATCGTTTATCAGGTGAAGTAGAAACGGTGTTAAGTAGCTTAGAAGGGACCTTATCTAGTCAATACCCACTTTATTTAACCTTAAAATTCCAAGATTTAACTTTTGATGATTTTAAAGCTGATGGCAAGACGTATCACAATAGTTTTGTTTCATTTGAAAATGATTATGAAAGTCATCCTAATCAAGCGGTTCGTCATGCAGCGTGGGCTTCTTTCCATAAGGGATTAGCGACCTTCCAACATACCGCTGCCGCAAACTATATTTATCATGTTAAAACTGAGAAAAAAATGGCAACGCTACGTGGTTTTGATTCCGTGATTGATTATTTATTATTTAGTCAACAAGTCACTCGTGAAGCGTATAATCGACAAATTGATGTGATTATGTCAGAATTTGCACCGGTGATGCGTCGTTATGCACGCTTATTACAAAAGGAACAAGGCTTAGCTTCAATTAGCTTAGCTGATATTAAAATGCCATTTACCCAGGAAGAGCCACAACATATTTCGATTGCTGAGGTGCGTAAAATGATGGAAGAAGTCTTCGCGGTATTTGGTGAAGAGTACTTATCGATTGTAAAACGTAGTTTTGATGAACGTTGGATCGATTTTCCAATGAATCAAACGAAATCAACCGGTGGTTTCTGTTCGCCAGTTTATGATGGTCCAGGCTATATTTTATTAAATTGGAATGGGTTATTAAGCGAAGCATTAGTCTTGGCGCATGAATTAGGCCATGCGGCTCATTTTGGCTTAACTTATGATCGTCAATTAATGATGACGCCAGAAGCAAGTTTATATTTTATCGAAGCACCTTCAACAGCTAATGAAGTGATTACTTGTCAATACTTATTAAATCAGCCTCTAGAAGCTGCTCAAAAACGGGTCTTAATTACAGAGTTTATTGCACGTACTTACTTCCACAATATGGTAACTCACCTATTAGAAGCCGATTTCCAACGGAAGGTTTATCTAGCGGTTGATCAAGAAGAAGTGTTGAATGCCGAAAAATTAAATGGTTTCTTTAAAGAGACCTTAGAACAATTCTGGGGTGAAGAGGTCATGATTAATCCTGGTGCAGAGTTAACGTGGTTGCGTCAACCTCACTATTTCATGGGGATGTATCCTTATACGTATTCAGCTGGATTAACAGTCGGAACGCAAATTGGGCAACGAATTGCTAATGGGGAAAGAGATGCCATCGAAAGTTGGTTAGCTGTTTTAGCAGCTGGTGGTACATTAGGACCATTAGAATTGACGGCAAAAGCAGGTGTTTCAATGGAAAATGCGGATGCATTGTGCAGTGCGATTCAATACGTCGATGGTTTATTGGATCAAGTGGAAGCGTTAGAAACACAAAATTAGCTTGAAAAGTTACCACAACTCTTTATCTAAGATCGAATCATCATCACAAAAAGATGTTTTTGATAATCTATAAGAAAAGTGAAAATACGATCTAAAGACAGATAAACAACTGGGGAAAGTCTTATAAATAAACAATGAGTATTTCAAAAATTATCTTGCTCCCATAATTTAGGTCTTTTGATTTGATTTTTTTAGCGGCTTTTCGCCTGTATTGTACAGGTGATCGGCCGCTTAATTTTAGGGGATTTCTGTCTTAAAGGCTCGTTTGATAGTTACCAAACTGTGTGAGGCGATCAAACGACGCGAAAATCCATCATTTTTTATCACTTGCCACTCTTAAGATAAATGAATTCACATTATTTAGCCTGAACAAAAGACGAACAAATATTCAATTTACATTATTTTCACAATAATTAAATAGTAATCAATAATCATTTGTTTTATAATGAAGGG
>NZ_BCQX01000154.1 GCF_001552295.1 Globicatella sanguinis NBRC 15551
TTTTACTCTTTTGTTTTTAGGTATTCGTCGAATTGTTTTTGCATTTCTTCTTGGATTTTATCTAATCCTGCTGCTTTTAATTCTTCATTAAATGTTGGTAAAACATCATCTGGGTTAACGGTACCTGTATGTAAGCTTGAAATGTATTGAGCGACTACTGTTTGAACGTTCGCAATTTCAGTTTTTACATTGTCTGTTACAAAGTTAAATCCTAATAATGGTGATTCTTCAGCATTTTGTAATCCTTCTTCTGATGCTGCGATTTGTTCATCAGTAATTTTTTCATCTTTATATAAGATATCCGCATTACCTGTATTCCATGCTGACATATGGCTTGCACCTTCATTGTATGCTGGTAATAATTTAATCGTACCATCTTCATTCATTTCCCAGTTTTCGCCTTCTGGTCCATAAACTAAAGTATTTAAAATTTCAGGATTTGTATTGACTTCGTTTAATACTTTGACTGCTGCTTCTTTATTATCTGAATTTTGTGACACAACAAAGTTAGCCATACGCGCTTGAGCGACTGATTTCAATGGAACTTGTGTATAAGCTTGAATTTGTAATTCTTTGCCTGAAACTGTTTGTAATAAGTAGTTACCATAGTCACGTGGTCCCACAGTCTCACGACGGACTGCCCATGTGTCTGCTTCTAATGGATAACCTTGATCACTTGTTGCTGCATCTGCAGGTAAGTAACCTTTATTATAGAAATCATGCATTACTTTTAAATCAGGAATTAAAGAATCGCCTTCTTCATAAGGGTTAATAATTTTAGTCTTATCGCCTAACATATCAATTCCTAGAGGAACGGTATCGCCTAATACAAAGTCGAAGTCATGACCGACACGCCATCCTTGACCTGCTGCTAATCCCGCAACACCACTTTCGCCTTCTTTAACAGCTTTTAATAATGGTTCCAAATCGGTCATACTTTTTACAGAAGTATAGTCAAAGTCATATTTTTCTAAAAATGTTGGGTTAAATGCCCAATATTGCTCAGCATACACATTACCATTAACAGGGAATGCATATAATTTTCCATTTACTGTACTACCTTTAATATAGGCTTCATCTAACATTTCTAATGATTCTGGAGCATATTCTTCCATCAATTCTGTTAGATCTGCATAAGCACCTTTTTGAGCATTGTCTAAAAAGTTAACCGCAAAAGCAATATCATATTTTTCACCTGCATTGGTCATAACGGTCATTTTTTGATCGTACTCACCCCAACCGATGTATTCCATATCGATTTTAGCATTGACTTTTTCGACTAATTTCTCATTAACGATTTCCAATAGCTTATCCAAATTATCTGGAGCCGTTCCAATTTGATACCATTTAACCGTTGTAGGTTCTTCGGCAAATACATTGGTTACAGGTGATGTTGTTAAAACACTTGATAAAGCTAAGGCACCGACAGCCGCTGATTTTACAATTTTTTTGAACATATTTTTCTCTCCTTTAAATCTCTCTTGATTCTCCAACGCCTACCAACTTCATTTCGCTACTCCTTCACCCCTCCAATCGTTAAACCACTAATAAAGTATTTTTGGAAGAATGGATAACTCACCGCAATTGGTAATGTCGCAATTACAACGAGGGCCATTCGAGTTGCTTCCTTAGGAATATTTAGTTGCGATATATTAATACCTAAACCCGCATTATCTAACATATAGTCGATATTACTTTGAATATTCATCAATACATATTGCAGTGGATATAAATTAGTTTTAGTAATATAAAGTAATGCATTGAACCAGTCATTCCAATAACCAATCGCTGCAAATAATCCAATCGTCGCTAACCCTGGTACTGATAATGGCAAGACAATTTGTAAAAAGACTCTCAATTCACTCGCACCATCAATACGAGCTGATTCGATAATAGAATTCGGAACACTCTTCTTGAAAAAGGTACGCATAATAATAATATTAAACGGACTAAAAGCTGCCGGTAATATTAAGGCCCAAATGGTATTTTTTAATTTTAATAAATTGGTTACCACAATATAACCTGGTACTAACCCCGCCCCAATTAACATTGGGATAATAATTAATACTAAGAAAAATTTCTTAAAGGGTAAATTTGGTCGAGATAGTGCATAAGCATAGGTGCTCGTAAAGGTGACATTAATAATGGTTCCTAAAACGGTCACCAAAACAGAAACCATTAAGGCATTAAGAATTTGACCTGACATCGTGGATAGATAACGATAGCCTTCAATACTCCACTCAGATGGGAATAGTTTATAACCATTTTGAATAATGGAACTTTCACTCGTTAACGATACAATAATAATAAAGATGAATGGAAATACTCCTAAAAATCCTACTATACTCATTAAAATACTAAAGATAAAATTGGTTCGTTTACCGAAGCGATCCACTTGGACTCTTTCGATTTTTTTCTTCACCATGTGTGTCACTCCTTCATTAAATAACTGCTGATTCTGGATCTATTTTTCTAACAATCATATTCGCTACTGACAGTAAAATAAATCCTACAAATGATTGATAAAGACCGGCTGCCGTTGCCATCGAGATATCACCGGATGCTGTTAAAGCATTATAGATATGAGTATCCAATACGGCTGTAACATTGTATAACAGACCAGAATTTCGTGGTATTTGGTAGAATAAACCGAAGTCAGCTCTAAAGATACCACCTAAAGCTAAGATCGTTAAAACAATCATCATCGGAACAATCTGTGGTATCATCACATGACGAATTTGTTGCCACTTAGTAGCCCCATCCACTTCGGCCGCTTCATAATATGTCTTATCAATACCAACTATTGCTGCAAAATAAATAATCGAACTATAACCGATACCTTTCCAAATACCTAAGAAGATTAGTAAAGGTGGCCAAATACCTGGTGTTACATACCAGTTTTTGGCGACGCCACCTGCTTCTCGAATAAGGTTAGGTATTAATCCTTTGTCCACACTTATAAAGGATGATACAAAGAAACTCACAATTACCCATGATAAGAAATAAGGTAACAGCATCGATGTCTGAATTGTTTTAACTAAAAAACGATTACGCATCTGACTCAAAATAATGGCAAAACTTACCGCAATAATCAATCCTACAAAAATAAAGAACAAATTATATAAGACAGTGTTTCTAGTAATAATATAAGCATTACGTGAACTGAATAAGAACTCGAAGTTTTTGAATCCTACCCATTGACTATTAAAAATACTGGAAAAAAAGCCTCCATCATCTGAGAATTGAAATTTTTTAAATGCTACCACATTACCGAATACAGGAATGTAATAAAAAATAATTAACCAGATAAAACCAGGTAAAGCAAAAAACAATAATGGCCAACTACTCTTCAAGCGTTTCATTTTTTGTTTCCGCATTTTTTGTTTTTCCGTTAGTTCCATTTTTACCCCTCCGTTTTTAACCGCTTACAAGTATATTGTAACGAAAACGCTTAAATTCAGCTATTGACTAAATATAGTTAAATTAGGACAAAATATAGAAATGTTGGAATTTTTAAAACGAATTCACTTATCGTGGATAAAATCCATATAATTGTATAAAAAGAAAGGTCATTAATCCCTCCTAACGAGTACAATATTTTTAAGAACCTGTCAAGGTTCGCTACGCTTTCCCCTTTGGTAGAACCTTGCTAGCAATTAGTCAGTAACTAAGACAAAAAATAATTAATGTGCTATTTAATTTTACACGATATTATGGACTTGACTAAAAAAGGATTTTATTAAATTTTAATGGTACTATTAATTTTAATAACTTTACTTGAATTTTATTATCACAGATAAAATTAGTAAATTTAATATTTGTTTCCTTTTCTAAAAGGTATAAATCGGAGTATTATAAATACAATATATGGGAATAAAATATTTCCAATAGTTAAATTTCTGAATTTAAAAAATAGAAAATCAAGGGTATCAATAATAGCAACAATTAAAAAAAGTAAGCAATTTTATTTTTCATAGTCTAAGTATCCTCCTTTTTTAATAAAATAATTATACCAAAAAGTAAACGCTTGTAAAAATTATGGGAGTGGGCAAGAAGT
>NZ_BCQX01000155.1 GCF_001552295.1 Globicatella sanguinis NBRC 15551
CTATCCAAGATATAATAAAAACAATTCATTATTAAAGGAGAATATTGTGAAAAATAAAATTTTTACTTTGTTTTTACTTTTGTTAAGTATCTTATGCGTTTCGAATATTCAAGCACAAACTGAGACCACTTATCAATTACCAGATGTTGAGGCTATACGCCCAAGTGACGATTCGATAACCATTGATCAATTGATTAAAGAGTTGCCAGAAACAGCGAGTATAGATAATCCTTTATTATTTTTAGTTAACCGCGATAATTTATTAGAATACGATCCTTACATTCCTTTTGTTTATTCTGAAAATGGCCAACCTTATCACGAAGCAATGGCCGCTCCTTTAGCCGAAATGCGTGCAGCAGCTGCTGAGGTAGGTTATTACTATAATTTCATTTCAGGATATCGCAGTATTGCTGAACAAGCTTTTAACTATGAAAGTCGTTTTAATAGTTATTTATACGAAGGTTATAGTGAAGCCGATGCTCAATACATGACGGATCAGTATGTTGCACCAAGTAATGGCAGTGAACATACTACTGGATTAGCGGTAGATTTATTAGGGGCTGAATTTGGTTATGAATTATATGTGAGTTACCAATATGAACCCTCAGCTCAATGGTTAGCTGAAAATGCTCATCATTATGGTTTTATATTAAGATATTTAGAAGGTAAAACCGATATTACTAAAATAAATTTTGAACCGTGGCATTTTAGATATGTCGGCGTTGAACACGCTGAATTCATCCATAAACATGGTTTAGTTTTAGAAGAATATATTGCCTTGATTCAAGAACGTGATAGTCGTCAAAAGCTAGATCAAAATTAAAATTAAATATAATAAAATTAACGGTATTAAGAGAATGAAGCTAAACTTCAATAAAGCTACTCTTAATACCGTTTTTTATTTGAAAAATAGCAAAGCATAAACATAAATTGTACATTAAAAAAAGGGAGTGAACCAGAAGTAGAAAATTTAATAATTTTCTACTTCAGGTCTACTCCCATTCTGATTATTTATTATTTTAATGTGTACGAATCGGAGTTAATAATTGTAATAGACGATTATTTTCAATTTCACTTGGTGTGTCTAACTGTAATAATAAGGGTCTTACAGCTGATTGCATCTGAAGTGAAATATCAGAACCATCAAATGATTTTAATGCGTCTTTCATATAGTCTGGGTTGAAGGAGATCTTAATATCTTTTCCTTCGATATTTTTAGTTTTAATCACTTCCGCTACTTTTCCTAATTCGTTGCCACGAACGGATAATACCACTTCTCCATTTTCAATCGTCATTTGTACGACATTACTGCTTCCTTCACGTGACATTAATGAAGCGCGATCAATCGCATTTAAAAATTCAGTTGAATTCACTACAATTTCACTTTGATATTCTGTTGGAATTAAACGTTCGGCATCAGGATACATTCCTTCTAATAATCTAGAGTAAATAGTAACACCATTTAACAAGAAAATAACTTGTTGTTGAGAGATAATCATCGTTAAGTCTTGTTCATCTTCTGCAATACGCATTAACTCTAACATCGTTTTTTTAGGTATAGTAATCGATTCGAATTCAGTTTCGCTTACTTCATTAGTAAAAGGCATTTCTCGTTTACTTAATCGATGGCTATCGGTTGCGATCGCTGAAACGAATGATCCCTTATTAATGAGATGAAGTCCAGTTAAGATAGGTCTACTTTCTTGATTTGAAGCAGAAAAGATTGTTTGATTAATTAATTGTTTAAAAATAGTAGAAGGTAAATTAATACCGTTTGTAGTTTCTACTGTTGGTAACTTAGGATAAGCGTCACCTGCAACGCCAATCACATTAAATGTTGCTTGACCAGATGTGATGGTAGCTGTATATTGATCGTTCACTTCAATCGTTAATTTATTAGTCGGTAATTTCCGGATAATTTCATTAAATAATCGTGCAGGTAATACCACACTACCCGTTTTTTCAATTTCTAATTCATTTAAATCATCATTTACTGAAATAATACTTTCAATAGAAATTTCAGAATCACTACCAATTAATGTTAATTGATCATTGGTTAAATCTAATTTTACTCCAGTTAAAATAGGGATCGTGGATTTACCTGGTATAGCTCGAGTTACATTTGATAATTGATTTAAAAAGATAGATCGTTTAATAGAAAATTTCATTTGGAACTCCTTTAATAATATATAGTTTATTATATATATAATAGTATTAGTAATAAGTGCTGTTGATTATGTTGATAAATCATGGTAGAGCTTATTATGAACGCATTCTACCTGTCTAAAACTATGTGGATTGTCTCTTGATATCTTTAAAAGTTATCCACAGGTTAATTTTTTAGCCTTTGTTTTAATTCTTTTACTTCTTGTCTTACTTGTGGATCTGATTCAATTAATTCGGCTATTTTTTCGTATCCATGCATCACAGTAGTGTGATTTTTATTTCCGAAATCTTCTCCGATTTTTGGATAAGATAAATCAGTGAGTTCACGTGATAAATACATCGCAACTTGACGTGGAAACACAATATTTTTCACCCGTTTTGAACCTTTGATATCATCAGCTGTAATGGAATAAAACTTAGCGACAGTTGTAATAATATCATTGATATTCGTTTCCTTTTCAGTAGTAGAACCAATTAAGGCATTTAGGGCTTTTGCAGCTAAATTAGTGGTAATTTCTTCCCCACTTATAGCTGCATAGGCAATAACTCTTAATAAAGCTCCCTCTAACTCACGAATATTTGAATCCACATTATTAGCAATATAAGTTAAGGCTTCTGAGTTAATGTCTAAATTATCATTTAAAGCTTTTTTTCTTAAAATCGCAATTCGAGTTTCTAGATCAGGAGGGGTAATATCGGTAGATAAGCCCCACTTAAATCGAGAAATTAGGCGTTCTTCTAAGCTATCAATATTGTTAGGGAGACGATCACATGTTAAAACGATTTGTTTTCCAGCATTGAATAAATCATTAAAAGTGTGGAAAAATTCTTCTTGTGTTTTATCTTTTTTGGATAAGAACTGAATATCATCCATTAAAAGTACGTCAATATCATCACGATACATTTTTTTAAATTGTTCAGTTTTATTATGGGTAATACTATTAATGAAATCATTGGTAAAGGTCTCAGTCGTTGCATATTTGATCCGTGCATTAGGATTTTTTCGTTTAATTTCGTTACCAATCGCATGCATCAAATGCGTTTTACCTAAACCAACACCGCCATAAATAAGAAATGGATTATAAGTTTTCCCAGGACTATCACATACTGCTAAAGCTGCACCGTTTGCCATTTTATTATCTTCACCAACAACAAATGTATCAAAGGTATAATTTGGATTTAAACCAGAAGCATAGTTATTCCCTTTAACAGGGTTCATACTGGGGGGGTCGACTGGAAAATCAATATTCGCGACCTCACCTACCACAATAAAAATAGGTGAAATTTCTCTACCATAATATTCCAAACTATATTGAAGGATATAGCCAGCTAAATGTTTTTCCCATCGCGTTTTGATTAAATTATTGGGAACTGTTAGAGAAATAGTGTCTTCTGTAATTCTAGATGGTTTAACTGGTTTAACCCAATTAGAAAAAGAAGAATCTGATAAAATTTCTTGTAAATATTTCGTGACACCTTGCCAAAATTCTTCTTTATCAATCATTTCTTCACCTCACTTAATAATTTACTTTGTAAGTAAAATTATAACATAAATTGTGGATAACTATGATAATAGAATCATCCACATTTAAACAAAAGAGTTATCAACATGTTAATAAAAAATGTGGATAACTGTTTATAAGTCAATAATTTCCACAAGGTTCTGTGGATAATATGAAACTAACGAGCTTATTATAACACATATTGTTAGAGTTATGCACAGAAATTGTGGATAAATACTTAAAAAGTATCCGACCTGTTTATATGTGCATAATTGTATAAAAAGATGTGCAAAGCTCGCAATAAAAAATGAGTTGTGCACAAAGTAATGATCATCTGTTGATAACTTTATTGAAATATTAAAAAAATGTGAAAGTTCTAAAATT
>NZ_BCQX01000156.1 GCF_001552295.1 Globicatella sanguinis NBRC 15551
CGAAAATTATTCAATTTTCTAATTCTGGCCTACTCCCAACTGTGCGGGGTGGGCAAACGAAGCGAAAATCATTGAATTTTCTACTTCTGGCCCACTCCCGTTATAATCATCAAAAAAATTGTTTATTTAATTAATATTTTGAACACAATTACTCTGTTTCCGGGTATAATAGTGAGTGAATATAAATAGATAAAAGCATTTTCGAATGTCGTAAGGAGTGGGAAAAAATTGGTGAAACAAAAAAGTTTTACATTATGGATTACGCAAGTTGCTTTATTAACAACATTATGTGTGGTGGGGAGAATTTTCTTTGCGTTCATACCGAATGTACAACCCGTTACAACTATTATCGCAATTGTGACCATTTTATTAGGTTTTAAAGATGGCGTTATCGTATCGTCTTTGACGATGCTAGTTTCAAATCTCATTTTGGGAATGGGGCCATGGGTCGTGTTACAAATTATAAGCTATCTTATCGTCGTTATTTTTGTCTACTTCAGCAATAGATTATTAGAAAAAATGGTAAAAAGTGATTATATATTATTTGGTAGCCGAGCAGTCGTTACCGGTATTGCAGGTATATTGTTTGGCTTTAGTATTTCGTGGTTGTGGACTTTTTTAATACAAGTAGAAAACTTTTGGGTTTATTATTTAAATGGTTTACCTTTTGATTTGGCTCATTCAGCTGGGAATGTGGTATTTTTTATCTTATTATTCCCATTATTGAATAAATTATTCCAACGATATGCTGTCAATTATCAAGGGTTAAAACAAAATTAGTCAAATAATGACCGAAATATAAGATTTTAAGTCGTTCCTCTTTTCAAAGAGGAATTATTATTGTATAATGGTCAAAGAAAGTCAATGTTAAAGGAGGCGAGACTGTGACCCAACGAAATATGACGGATATTATTGAAGCGTATTTAAAAGCGTATTTAGAAAATCAAGAACATCTTGAAATCAAGCGAAGTGATATTGCCGATCAATTTGATTGTGTTCCTTCGCAAATCAATTATGTTATTAATACCCGTTTTACACAAGAACATGGATACCTAGTGGAAAGTAAAAGAGGTGGCGGAGGCTATATCCGGATACTTAAAGTCCATTTGGTAGATGAAGTAGACGAAATCGATCAAATGATTGATTTAATTGGAAATCAGATAAGTCAGCGAAACGGGATCAATATCATCGAAACTTTAACAGAAAGAAAGATTATAACTCAAAGGGAAGCTGCTTTGATTTTATCTGTGATTGAAAAAGCTGTTTTACAAACAATAACGGAGGAAGAACAAATAGCGAGAGCTCAATTATTAAAAACTTTTCTATACCAACTCCGTTATACATACGAATAAGAGGTGAATAAAAATGTTTGAAGAACTATTTACAGAAAGTGCACGACAAGCGATGATTTATGCGGCAGAGCAAGCTTATTATATGCAACATCAAGCAGTCGGCACAGAACATATATTATTAGGTTTATCTCGTGAAGAAACTGGAATTGCTGGAAAAGCATTAAGAGAACATGGTGCAACTTTCAATGAATTGATTTTAGAATTAGAAGCCATACATGGAAAATTTAGTCAACCGCGACTCAATGCTGAAAGAGTTATACCTTACTCTCCACGTGCTAAAAAAGTTATTATGAATGCTTCTAATGATGCGAAACGATTGGGTGCACCAAAAGTTGGAACTGAGCATTTATTATTAGGTATTTTAAAAGAAGAAATTTTAGCAACGGTTTTACTAAGAAACGTTGGTGTTGATTTTGATGAATTACGCAAAACAATTTATGAATTAATTGGCTTAGCTAGTCAAGACCCAACCAGTGGTGGTAACAATCGACGTAGAAGAAATCCTCGTAACAATAAAGAGGCACAAAAGACGTCTAAAACACCAACACTTGATTCAGTTTCTAGAGATTTAACTGAGCTAGCTAGACAAAATGAATTGGATCCGGTGATTGGACGTGAAAAAGAAGTTCACCGAATTGTGCAAATTATTAGCCGTAGAACCAAAAACAATCCGGTCTTAGTTGGGGAACCAGGTGTCGGTAAAACAGCTATAGCAGAAGGATTAGCTCAAAGAATGATTCAAGGAGATGTTCCTCAAGATATCGCTAAGAAAAGTTTAATTATGTTAGATATGGGAGCATTAGTTGCAGGAACGAAATATCGCGGTGAATTTGAAGAGCGCATGAAAAAAATTATCGAAGAAATTTCTGAAGACGGTAATATTATTCTGTTTATTGATGAATTGCATACATTAATCGGTGCTGGGGGAGCTGAAGGAGCGATTGATGCTTCTAATATATTAAAACCTGCTTTAGCTCGTGGAGAAATACAAGTAGTAGGTGCCACTACTTTAGACGAATACCAAAAGTATATTGAAAAAGATGCGGCATTAGAAAGACGTTTCTCTAAAGTACAAATTGATGAGCCTAGTCAAGAAGAATCTATCTTAATTATAAATGGACTAAAAGAAAAATATGAAGATCACCATAAAGTCGAAATTACTGACGAAGCAGTTGATGCCGCAGTAAAATTAAGTTCTCGCTATATGACAGCAAGACGCTTGCCGGATAAAGCGGTAGATTTAATTGATGAAGCTTCTGCACGTGTTCGTATTGATTCTGCGATTATGCCAAACAAAGTCACGACTGAAACAATTGAGCATCAGTTAGCTGAAATTGGCAATAAAAAAGAAGCCGCAATTCTCAATCGTGATTTTGAAGAAGCCGCAAATTTAAGAGAAAAAGAAGTGGCTCTAGAAGAGCAATTAGCAGAACTTGATAAAGCCAAAGAAAAAGCAAATGATGATTCAACTGTATCGCAATTGAAAGTAACAGCACAAGATGTGGCGCAGGTAGTTGCTTTAGCGACGGGGGTGCCAGTCCAACAAATGGAATCAAGTGAAAGCAAACGATTGATTAATCTAGAAGCTGAATTACATGAACGTGTAATCGGGCAAGATGAAGCGGTCAAAGCAGTTGCCAGAGCGATTCGTAGAGCTCGTAGTGGTTTGAAATCACCAAAACGTCCAATTGGATCATTCCTATTTTTAGGACCTACTGGTGTTGGAAAAACGGAATTAGCCAAAACCTTAGCGACAGCAATGTTTGGTAGCGAAGATAGTATGATTCGGGTTGATATGTCTGAATATATGGAAAAACACAGTGTCTCTCGTTTAGTAGGATCACCTCCAGGATATGTGGGGTATGAAGAAGCAGGGCAATTAACTGAAAAAATACGTCAAAAGCCGTATAGTGTTATTTTATTAGATGAGGTCGAAAAAGCTCATCCAGATGTCTTTAATATTTTATTACAAGTATTTGATGATGGTCATTTAACCGATGGTAAAGGCCGTAAAGTAGACTTTAGAAACACAATTATTATCATGACGTCCAATTTAGGAGCAACAGCCTTAAGGGATGAGAAATCAGTTGGGTTTGGTGCAGTTTCAGTAACACAAAACCATGAAGCGATGGAATCTAGAATACGTGAAGAATTAAAACGTGCATTCCGTCCAGAATTCTTAAACCGTATTGATGAGACAGTTGTCTTCCACTCATTAAGTAAGGAAAATATTCGTGAGATTGTTAAATTACATACTGCTGAAATTGTGAAACGTTTAGAAGAATTAGAAATTGAAGCCCGTGTAACGGATACCGCAGTCGATATTATTGCTGAAGCAGGGTTTGATCCAGAGTATGGTGCAAGACCAATTCGACGCGCTATTCAAAAACAAATTGAAGATGAATTAAGTGAACTACTATTAAGTGGTACAATTGCCTTAGGTGACAAAATCACGATTGGTGGTAGAAGTGGTTCGATAAATATTAATAACCGTAGTAAAGAGCAAAGTAAATAATCGAGTCATTCATTTAACAAATCAAGATAATCATTCGACAGTGAA
>NZ_BCQX01000157.1 GCF_001552295.1 Globicatella sanguinis NBRC 15551
CAAAGTTTATGCCCAGCCCCCTTGCGCTGCTAATGAATAAGCACTGAATTTTTTAGATTTATGTTCAATCTTATTAAGACACAGAGTTTGAGGCCACTCACCCCCTGTGCTATTAATTAACGAACAATAATCTTAACTAAATTTTCCAAATTTTTGACCACCCTCAATGGTCAGTTAATGATTTATTTAAACGAGAGAACGAATTCAAAAAATGTTAATTAAAAGAAATAATTACGATTTGTCTTGACAGATCGTTTTTATTATCATAAAATCTAAAAAGTAATAATTACATTATTTGAGGAGGAATTATTTTGAAGAAAAAGTTAATGAGTAGCATGTTAATCTTATCATTAGTAGCAGGTGTTGAATTAATGCATCATCCAGCATTGACGATTAGAGCAGAAGAAAATAGTTCGCAAATGTCCGAGGAAGAAGAACATCACGACCACGATCATGACCATGATCACGAGCACGACCACGATCATGAATTTGAATTTGATGCTTCAGCTGTTGTAGCAAAAGAAGGTGACGCTTATATTTTAATTCATGGCGACCATTATCACAAAATAGATGCTAGTGAATTAACCGAGGCACAAATTAAAGCCGCCGATGAACAGTTAGTTGCTCATCCTGAATTAGCAGAAGAATATGAGCAGAAGCAAAATATTTATAACGGATATTTTGAAGATGATCAAGTTGAAGATCGTACTTTAGAAGATTGGGCAGGTGAATGGCAATCTGTATTACCATATTTAGAAGATGGTACCTTAACACCAGTAATGGAGATGAAGGCACGTAAAGAGGGTGCTACCATGTCGGCTGAAGAATATACAGATTATTACCAAACAGGATATACAACGGACGTTGAAAAAATTGTTATCAAAGATAATCAAATGAGTTTTACCACTGGTGATAAAACAGTAACAGGTACTTATAAATATGATGGCTATAAAATACTTACTTATGAGAAAGGAAATCGTGGAGTTCGTTATTTATTTACTAAAGAATCTGGCGATGAAGAAGCACCACAATCTATCCAATTTTCTGACCATAACATTAGTCCAACGCCAGACTTAACTCATTATCATATTTATATGGCTGACATCAGTCATGATGAGTTGCTAGAAGAGATGGATAATTGGCCAACATTTTATCCTGCAGATTGGAATGCCGGACAAATTTTAGCGGATCAATTAAATCATTAAAATTAATGAATCATTAGGAACATATAACGGTTGATGATTACATTGGATTAACTAAATGGGAGTAGGCAGACGAAGCGAAAATCATTCAATTTTTTACTTACGGACAACTTTCAACTGTACGGGGGTGACCAGACGAAACGAAAATCATACGATTTTCTACTTCTGGCCAACTCCCGTTTTTAATCATTAACTAAGTAAAATAATTCTAAAAAATGTTTTTTCTTTCAAAAAAATGTATAATAGAACTAAACTTTTTTGAAGGAGTGATTGAATGAACGGCCAATGGTCATTAAAAGAATTATATTTAGGCTATGATACACCTGAATACCAATCAGATTATACAAAACTTGAGGAAACACTCAACCAATTGTCTAATATGGAATTAACAGATAATTTATCGACAATTAAAAAGGTCATTGATTTATTAGAGATTCAATCTGATTTAACACGTAAACTTTATGCCTTTTCAAGTTTGCAATTATCAACTAACACGACGCATGAACCAAGTTTGACAGCTATCGCAAAACTAAGAAAATTGCTGTCAAATCATGCCAAAACCAATGCGCGTATCGATAAGTTTTTAGGTAATATTGAAACGGATATTGCTCAAGATGAAAAATTGGCACAGTATCAATTTTTATTTGCAGAACTAAAACAACAAGCCACTCATTTATTATCAGATGAAGTTGAAGAAGTTATTGCGACAATGAATTTGAGTGCTGGACAGTCTTGGAGTCAATTACAAAGCTTTTTAACCTCAACGGTTGAAACGGAATTTAATGGTGAAAGTTTGACATTAAGTGATATTCGTAATTTAGCTTATGCAGATGATTCAGCGACACGTAAAGCGGCTTATGAAGCGGAATTAGCGATGTATGAATCAATTAAAGAACCAGTTGCTTTTGCACTTAATAATATTAAATCACAGGTCAATGATATTTCTCGTTTAAGAGGTTATGAGAGTGCATTAGAGGTGACTTTGGAACAATCTCGTATGTCAAAAGCGACTTTAGATGCTTTAATCGCTGCTATCAAAGATGCTTTACCTTCTTTCCAAAAATATTTTAAACATAAAGCAAGTTTATTAGGTTATGCAAATGGTTTACCATTTTATGAATTATTTGCTCCGATTGGGGAATCAGTTGCTAAGAAATTTACGGTTGATGAAATGAAAGAGTATTTAGTTGAGCATTTTAATAAATTTGCACCTGATTTGGCTGATTTGACATCTGAAGTTTTCGATAAAGAATATGTTGATTTATTCCCACGTAAAGGAAAAGTAGGCGGCGCCTTTTGTTCGAATTTAACTCCAATTAAACAATCACGTATTTTAATGAACTTTGACGGTAATTTACGTAATGTCGTCACCATGGCGCATGAATTAGGTCATGCTTATCATGGATCGATTATTCAAGAACATTTACCATTAAATCGTTCTTATACGATGCCAGTGGCAGAAACGGCTTCTACTTTTAATGAAAACATCATTATGAACACCGTTATCGCTGAAGCGAATGATAAGGAAAAAATCGGTTTATTGGAATCATTAATTAGTGATGTAGCGCAAATTGTAGTCGATATTTTATCCCGCTATATCTTCGAGACGACTGTTTTTGAAAAACGTCATGATTCATTTTTATTCTCAAAAGATTTAGAAGCGATTATGTTGGAAGCTCAAGATCAATCATATGGTGAAGGTTTAGACCCTGATTTCCGTCATCCATTTATGTGGTTATGTAAAGGACACTATTATTCAACCGGTTTAAGTTATTATAATTTCCCATATGCCTTTGGGGGATTATTTGCGAAAGGTCTTTATGTGCAATATCAAAATGAACCGACTGGCTTTGTTGAAAAGTATCGTGAGATGCTTTATGCTACAACCGTTGGGACTGTTGAAGAGACCGCAGCTAAAATGGGTATCGATGTGACAACCAAAGATTTCTGGGCATCAGCTCTAAAAGAATATGAAAACATGATTGAAGAGTTTATTCAATTGACAAGTGATACCAATGATTAGAAAATGTGAAGTTAAAGACTTACCTAATCTAAGAGAAGTTGCGATTGCAACCTACAGGGATACCTTTCATCAAAATACTTCTGATGAAAATTTAGCGCTTTATTTTAAAGAAGCATATAATTTAGACACTTTAAAACAAGAACTAGAAAATCCTTTATCGGAAGTTTATTTATTAGAATCAGATGGAGAGATTGTTGCTTATTTAAAACTTAATATTGAAGATGCTCAAACGGAACCAATGGGTGAAGAAACGTTAGAAGTACAAAGAATATATGTTTTAAAGGAACATAAACGCAATGGTTACGGTAAACAATTAATGCAATTAGCTGAAACAAGAGCCCGTGCTTTAGGTAAAAAGAGCATTTGGTTGGGCGTTTGGGAACATAATGAAGCGGCTAAAGCATTTTATCAAAACCATGGCTTTGAACATGTAGGAGAACATCGCTTTTTAGCTGGTAATCAAGTTGATATTGATTGGATTATGCTTAAACACCTTTAATAATGATGTTTTGATAGAATACAAATAACAAAAAGCAGAAAATAGTATCTGGGAGTAGACCAAAAGTTGAAAATTGAACAATTTTCGCTTCGTTGGTCTTCCCCCGCACAGTTGGGAGTGGACCAGAAGTTGAAAAGGGAATGATTTTCA
>NZ_BCQX01000158.1 GCF_001552295.1 Globicatella sanguinis NBRC 15551
CTAGTAGCTCACTTTTAAGTTAACATATACAAATATCAGCACACAAACTAGTATTAAACATGCCGTAGCGAAAGGGCTAGGTATTGCTATTGTGTCTGAACAATTGATTGAAAATGATATTAAGTTAAATAAACTTTGTAAACTGGAAATAGAAGGCTACCCACTTTCACGCGACATTCAAATGATTTACCGCTCAGATATTAAGTTGCCGATGGCCGCAAGTTTATTCAAACAACACCTCGAAAAAATTGCGAAAGAAATTTAATCTCAACCGTAACAGTTTAAAATGAAGATGGTGTTCTTTCATAGGTACAACAGCTTTATCCAATCGAATTGTGCTTTGGCTAAATTTTTCGCTGAGTTATATATTAATATATGAGTCAAACTGAATTTACAGTTTTGCCCAATGCCGATAACAAATATAGTGTGAGAACCTTATAAACACAACTTTTAAAACTATAAACATATTTACTCTACATTTTTATCATATCTTATGGTAAAATAGAGAAAACAGATTGGAGGTTTAGCAATGGAACAATTACCTAATTGCCCGCAGTGTCAGTCAACCTATACTTACGAAGATCAATTGATGTATGTCTGTCCAGAATGTGGACATGAATGGAGCCAAGTTGAATCATCAGAAGAAAATGAAGAATTTTCAATTAAAGATTCATATGGCAATCCATTAGTTGAAGGTGATGATGTTATTGTTATCAAAGATTTGAAAGTGAAAGGTTTTAAGCAGGCAATCAAACAAGGAACAAAAGTGAAAAACATTCGTTTGATTGATAATCCTGCAGATGGTCATGACATTGATTGTACAATAGATGGCTTTGGACAAATGAAGTTAAAATCTGAGTTTGTGAAGAAGGCATAATATACGGAGTTATATACTTTTAAAATATACTGGCTTAAATTAAAAGAGACTGGGCAAATGCTTTTTAAATTCTGTTCAGGCATATCTATTTAATTCAAAGCGCAGTGGTTGTGTGGTCTCAAATGGCGTCTTAACGACTTGTTTGAGACATACTCAACTGTGCGGGACGGGTGGGCAATCGGAGCGAAAACCAACTGATTTTCAACTTCTTGCCCACTCCCTTTTTTACATTGATTAAACATTTATTTGAGGTGTTCCTATCAAGTACATAATATTGTCATACGAAACCCACAAGTATGCTTTAAAAATTCTTTTAAAAAATACTCATTTATTACACTAAATATATCTAAAATTTGTTTCGTAGCAAAAACAACGCAAAAGTGCAACGTATTTTTTACGTTGCACTTTTGCGTTGCACTTTAACGTATTTTATTTTTCTATAAAAAACTTATCATATTAGCCTCATCTCTACTTCTTTTTCTCATCTATATCTTTATATATTTTGTTCCTCTACCTCGTCCTACTTTCTTAACTAAGCCCTCACTCATTAATTCTTCTAATTCTCTAAGGGTCTTATATTTATCAAAACCTGATATTTTTTCAATTTCAATTCTACTAAGTTCTTTATTTCGAGGTATATTTTGTAAAATAATAGATGCATTTTTACTTATTCCTTCTACTTTATCGACAAGAATAGGCAGTCTAACCATTATTGAATTAGGATAAGTTTGAAACTGAGGTTGTCTAGCTCTTCCTTGATATAAATATTTTATCCTTCTTATCCCAGTTCCAAATTTTTCTATTAAACCTAGTCTATTAAATAAACTTCCAATTTTCTCATTTCTGAGAATAGAAATTTGACCACTAATATATTCTTCACTGCTTATTCCCTTAGGTAAACCACCTGGAGATGATATGTCAATATATTGATCATGTAATTCAACTTTAATCGGTGCAGAGATACTCCAATCTCTATGAACAAGCGCGTTTGCTATGGCCTCTCTGAAAGCATCTTCAGGTATAAGCTCAATCGTTTTTCTAACAAATCCATCTATTTTTTCATACTTAAAATACCTATTAAACACTTCTATCGTTTGATAATAGGCACTAAGTATAGAAGTATTTTCAATTATGATTCTTTCTTTAAACTCGTTAATATTAGCTCCAAATTTAACAATATCAAGTATTTTATAATTATTTTCATCCGATACAATAACTGCCGCTAGATTAAAACCTTTTTTATCATCATATAATCCTAATGTTTTTAAGATGTCTAAACTTAAGCTATCTATATTCAACTTTTCTTTTAATGCACTTTCTAAAAAGCTAAAAGATAAGTTCTTATTTTTAGATGGCAAATCTTCATAATTTTGATTCATTCCCTCTAATATAAGTCTTTTTAATTCATCTCTATCATCTACAGGTAGACTTGAAGAATCTCTTCTCATATAGGCCTTATTCTTGTAAAAATAGGGTTTTAACTCACCTTCATAAACTTTTAGTAAAACAATTTCATTCTGTTCATCTATTTCAATGTTATACTCTGGAATTGGATTGATACTATCATTTATTTTGTTCTCTATCCTTAATGCCAAATCTTTTAAATTATTAATATGCAAAGATTCACCACTATCATCTACTCCAAATTGAATAATTCCATCATTATAATTTGCATATGCACTAACTGTTTTTAAAAAACTATCTGATAATTTTGACTTAAATTCTAGATTATACGTTTCTCTCATGATAATATTCTCACCTCAATAATTTTATCGTAACAAAAACAACGTAAAAGTGCAACGTATTTTTTTACGTTGCACTTTTACGTTGCACATTAACGTATTTTTATATTTTCGTTAGTAAACGGTGAGCACTCTAGAAAATCCCACATTGAGGCTTACAACAAATACGCCGCAGTGAAAAAAATTCCGCCTCCACACTTTAATTTACTTAATACTGACCTTAAGGATTCTGGCAGTAGTTATCAGCCACTCATTTCTTCACATCTGTTCCTCATTCGTGGGATAACCTTTCCGGGTAGTCCCAACTGCTCTTTCTTCGACTTCGTCTTAAAAATCGCTGGGGCCTACTCCCATTCTTCTCATCAGGTCGCGCATTGCTCCTATTCGTCGCATTGCTTGTCCTTGATACGCAGATGGGCCGTCAACAACTCTGCTTTCGCCTTACGAATCGGCAATCGTTGGACGGACATAAAAATAATCACTTGTGATTATTTCTACTCCCATGTTTTTTTTCCAAACATCTGATATATCCCAAACTATTCAAATTACTAGATTCTATTTTTTAGAGTACAACTAAATCCAACTAATTATACGACGTTTTCAGATTTTTTGTCCCGTCCCAGTCCCAGTACCGGATAAAATTTTTACCCCACTAATATACCGACAGCACCATTTAAGTATGAATAGAATAACTGAAATAACTTTCAACTAAATAAACCAAGGCATAAAATGAGGAACTAAATCATTCATGTTTTGTACTTTTCCTAAACAATATTCAAAGTGTTTTTTATTTCTATTTTCTGATATGTATTTAAACAGATCATCTTTTGTTTCAAAGTAGTTCTCTTCATATATAAATAATGGAGGTATCTTTGCTTCTTCCGGATTGTTAACAAATAATAATAGCGATAGCAAACCATCACAATATCCCAGATTGTAGAATGCTTGATCGTAATTTTCTTCTGATATACGCTTTTCATAATAACTCTCGTATGATTGAATTTTAGGCTGAAAGTAACCAGGAATCAAATATTCTCCATTACTTCTATGTGCAACACACCTCTCTAAAACATGTATAAATGCATCTTGATAAGCTATTGATAATAGTAATTCAGGAAAATCTTTAATCTCGTTTCGATAAGTATTTGATTCAAGAAGCTTTATATGCTCTTTTTTAATGACTTGGATAG
>NZ_BCQX01000159.1 GCF_001552295.1 Globicatella sanguinis NBRC 15551
CTACTTCTGGTCCACTCCCTTTCTAAGCAAAAAAATAGTGAAGTATTGAGAGATATGTTAAGATTAAATCAAAATAATAAAAAGGAAGTGTCATTATGACGAAAGTTTTAACAGATGCACAATTTAACCAAGAAACTGCAGAAGGGTTAACATTGGTTGATTTCTGGGCTCCATGGTGTGGTCCATGTCGTATGCAATCACCAGTTATCGATGAATTATCTGAAGAATTAGCTGGACAAGTTGATTTTTACAAAATGAATGTTGATGAAGAGCAAGAAACAGCTCGTGAATTTGGCATCATGTCAATTCCAACTTTATTAGTTAAAAAAGATGGCGAAGTTGTTGAAAAATTAGTTGGTTTCCATGATAAAAATCGTTTAAACGAAATTTTATCTCGCCATATGTAATATAATAATTCAATAATCTATTTAAAAGCGGGTCAGAATGTTATCATTTTGACTCGTTTTTTTATTGTCATTTTTATGTACGTGAATCAATTATAAATACCAATTAAAACCAAAAATAGTCGTAAAATTATAATCGTAGATGTCCTGATGACAATCATTTTTTGTATGGATTCATTTCTTTAGGTCTAAAGACTGATTTTATCGTTTTACTCTGATTCTTATTTATATCGGCTATAAATTAAGGTATAATAAGATAAAGGGGAGGATTATGATATGAAGAAAAGGAATATTATTTTTTTTAGTTTATTTTCGTTCGTTTGTTTGTTAATGTTTTGGTTAACGCCAATTAAGGTTGCTTCGATTAATGACAATAATCCTCCAGTAAAAGATCACGTTTCAAAAGAAAATCAAAATAAAAGCGAGGAAAAAGTTCAAACAATTAATTATGCACCTTTCTTATATTATGAAAATTATGATTATATTGGTTCTGGTAATGAATTTGCTGGTTTTAAAGTGGTACTGCAATATCCTTTAAATGAAGATGGGATTTATCAATTTAGACGTGATGGTGCCGGTACTTCTATCGCATTTGTCTATCAATTAACTCCAGAGGGCATTATTGAATTGAGTTACTTTCCAGAAACCTATGACAATACAGATTTTAGAGACCATCCAGATACTTTAGATGATTCTACTTCATTAATTATGCCATTAGAGCTAGGAGTGGGAGATACTTTTTTTAGTGGCTATCAAGAAGAACAAGAGTATGAAGTGATTAACATTTTAGATGATTTTACCGTCAATCAAGTAACTTATCATGATGTTTTAGTATTGTCATTAAAGCAAGATACGAGTGATGCTACACAGTATTTTTATTATGCCCCCCAATATGGTCTAATATATGATGAATTTGCTTTTAATGATGACTTTTCGATGTATATTACCAATCAATTGAAATCTACTCGAAATAGATTATATTATCCCAATGTTAAATTTAAAAAAATTTTTAAGGAGTGAATTTAGATGAAAGATGTGACTAATAGTAGTCAACAACATAAGAAAAATTCCAACCATAAGTTTTTGGCCTTGTTCAATCGCATGGGATTGAATTCTTTATATCTTGTATTGTTAATATTAGCTTTTGTTTATTATTATATTGCTTTACCACCAATACATTATGCTGCTTTTGAATTTTGGTTTTTCCTAGGACTCATCATAGTGGGGATTATCATAATTGAAGTATTAAAAGATGGTTCTGATTTTGTTTTTAATCGTAGTCAAAATACCAGTACACAGTTAAAAAACATGTCCATTAAATATAAAGTTTTATTTGGTATTTTACCAGTGGCTCTGGTTATTTGGTTAGTGAGTTCAGCTATCTTTTCACCATTTTTTATGGCTTCCTCATATCGTGATATGTTACCAGTAGCTCAGGCTGATTTTGAAACAGAATTCTCAGAAACGGATGTCAACCAGATACCATTAATTGACCGAGATACCGCAGTTAGATTAGGAAATCGTAAGCTTGGTGCACTGACTAATTTAGTATCACAGTTTGTTGCGAGTCCTGAATATGTGCAAATTAATATTAATAATTATCCTTATCGTGTGACCCCATTAGAGTATGCTGGATTTTTTAAATGGTTAAATAACTTTTCTGAGGGTATCCCTCATTATTTAAAGGTAGATAATGTTACTGGAGAAGTAACGGTTGAAACACCTGAAGCTCCGATTAAATATTCTTATGCTGATAAATTTTGGCGTAATATTAATCGTCATTTAAGATTTAAATATCCCTTTACTATCTTTGGTAAACCTAGTTTTGAGGTAGACGATGAAGGGACACCTTATTATATTGCTTCCACTTATGGTCGTAATTTCTTCTTATTTGAACCAGAAGTAACAGGGTTAGTGGTAGTGAATGCCTCAACTGGTGAGTCTAAACATTATCCATTAGAAGAAATACCACAATGGGTTGATCGTGTTTACAGTGCTGATTTAATTTTACATCAATTGCAAATGCATGGAAAATATGTGAATGGTTTTTGGAATACTTTATTTTCAAATGAAGGTGTGACTCAACCTACTGAAGGCTATAACTATTTACCGATGGATGATGATTTATATCTCTATACAGGGATTACTTCGATTAATGCGGATGAATCGAACATTGGGTTTGTTTTAGTTAATTTAAGAACAAAAGAAGCCAAAATGTACCCAATCAGTGCCGCCGAAGAATTTTCTGCGATGAGTTCGGCTGAAGGAAGTGTCCAAGAAAAAGGTTATACAGCAACCTTCCCATTGCTAATTAATTTAAGTGGTAAACCTGTTTATGTGCTTTCATTAAAAGATTCTTCGGGATTAATTAAAGCCTATGCTTTAGTCGATGTGCAAAATTATCAAACCGTATATGTCGAAAATAGTGTCGAAAAATTATTGTTAAGTTATGCTGCTGAAAATCCGGTTGATATTGAGGAATTAGAGACAGAAGAGGCATTACTTGAAGTGGTAGGTGCAGTTGAAAAGGTACAGGCTGTCGTTAAAAGTGGTAATACCGTTTATTATTTCATGATCGATGGTAAAGTATATCAAGCACCCATTCAGCTAAACGATTCCTTACCATTCTTAAATGATGGTACCGAAGTGAAAATGGACGTAAATGAATCAGGAGAAGTTCGTTCCATTGAATGGGATGACGCAAAAGAAAATGTAACAACTGAATAATGAAAAGGTTATACTAGGAATGACTGGTAGTAAAATGTTCTAATTTTACTAGACGTTATTCCTATTTTTTATGCTGTTTATGTTTGAGTAGATAATTAAGAATGTGATTCTATTGATGGAAAATATTAGGAGCGCAATCCGTTTCATTCATTGGTTGAAAAAATGTTAATGAATGATTCCATAGAAACGAATTAAATGGCTATAGGAAACGTCATTAGCTTGAAAAAATGAATCAATATATGATTCCATTAGAAAGGAGTTGAATGGCAATGGAGAACTTAATTAGTTTAGAAAAATGGTATTATATTTACCAAAATAGCACGTTTAAACTATCATTTTGATTATAGGTGAAAGTTACTTATTCTTTTGATCGTAGTCTATCAATTTTAAAAATATGATTTCAGAAAGATTCATTTTTTCAAAACAAGAAAAAATATTAACAAAAGAAGAAGTCTTGATTTATTTAGCGAAAATAGACTAACATAATAGGAGGTTGGGCATAAACTTGATAAATTTTGTTAAGATTATTGTTGATTAATTAATAGCGCAGAGGTTGAGTGGTCTCAATCTGCGTCTTTAATGAGGTTAAAGATAAATTTGGTAAACTTAATCAAGTTGTTGTTATTAAATTAAAA
>NZ_BCQX01000160.1 GCF_001552295.1 Globicatella sanguinis NBRC 15551
AATCAAAATTTAATAAAACGATATTTTTAAAATAAACAAAGTATAAATTTCTAATTATCTTTTTATATTTTCTTAAATGCTCGTAAAGCCTTATTCTATGTGCTTTCGAGTATTTTTACTGTAGGAAGATACTTCACGTTTCTTTGCATATTTCCTCATGTCTTAGCTGTCAGAAGTGGTAAATAAGTAGTAAATTCATTTGTACTACTAAGCAACAAGACGCTCCTGTTGCTTCTCTTTATTCAAGCGTTTCATTTCTGCCATTGCAGAATCGAATGTTGCATGTGCGTAATAGTTCAGCGTCATGGCTATATTAGCATGTCCCATAATGTACTGTAATGCCTTTGGATTCATTCCTGCATTTGCATAGTTGGTACAGAATGTATGTCGCAAACTATGTGGAGTGATGTGTGGCAATTTATCCTCGTTATACTTATTGTATTTCTTAACAAGACCTTTCATCATGCCGTTGTAATCACTTGCCACTTTTGGATAGTTCTTTCTATTAAGAAAGAGGAAATCACTATATCCATCAATCTCAACACGCTTATCATTCTTTCGATTCGCTAACACTCGCTTAAATGCTTGATAGGCTTCTTCAACCATAGGAACTTGACGTTCGCCACTTTTGGTCTTTGGTGTTTCAATGTAGTACCCAATTTCAGTATCTCTCAATAGCTGATGGTCTATATTGACAAGACGATTCTCAAAATCTAAATCTGGAAGTGTCAAACCACCAAACTCTGAAATACGAAGACCTGTTTTTAAGAGTATCAGAATTTCATCATAATTTTTGCTGTAGGTTTTATCAGCTTTTGCAAAGGCTAACAGTTTTTCTTCCTGTTCTTCTGTTAGTACGGTCTTAGGGACAGTATCATCATCAAGAACTGCTTTCAGTTGAAAGTCAAATGGATTCTTCCGAACACAATCATCTTGTATAGCAATATAGAATGAAGCCTTTAAAGAACGTTTGTAGTTATTGATGGTTTGATAAGCATAACCATTTTCACTCATTCTAATAGCCCATTCTTTAGCGTCTGATGGCTTAATACTGTCAATACTTCTTACACCTAACTTGTCTTTCTTCAAAATATCCATAAGATATTTGCGTCCAGTTTCAGTGTTTTTTCTAACCTTTGGTCTTTGAGCGTTCTGTTTTGCGTAAAGCTGGCAGAGTGTCATTTTCTTTCCTACAACATCAATACCATCATGAATGTCTTTCTGTAACTCTGCGATTTTCTCTCTAAGTGAGATACAATCACGCTTTCCTGCTGGTACTCGGTCTGTAGCCACAAGTTTCCACGAGTAAACAAATTGCGGTTCTCCAAATGAATCTATATATTTGTATAAGTATCTTCCGTCTTTTCGTTGGCTCTCTCCAGTCTTTAAGATTCGACCTTTATTGTCACGTCTTTTTTCTGACATGGCATTTGCTCCTTTCCTTTATGGAAAGAGCCTTGATACGACTTAATACTATTTTATCATATACAAGACCCTTTGGCGACGCTAGATTGCGTCCAATGTATCTATAATTTTTTCAAATTGTTTTCGTTTAATCTGAATACGATTGCCATTCATAATCAGCCAATTTGCATTTTTATTTTCCTCTGCCAAGCGTCGTAGCTTGTTTTCGCCAATACGAAAATATTTTGACGCTTCTTCAATGGTTAGGGTATAACGTTCCCAAATAGGAATGTCAGTCTGCTTCATAAAATCCTCCTTTCCAAATCACTTATTTGGATTTCATAAAAGTTGTTTTACCAGCAATCGAACAGCTTTAGCAAAGCTCACGGGAGTTCCACCCCTGCATGGTTCTCATGTAGCCATACTCATTGCCTGCGACGATTTTATCACGCTCGGACTATTGACTGTATGGGAGTATCATTATCACGATAAGAATGTCGTTGCAGGCAATCCTGCTAAAGATTGCTTCTCGGATCACTAACATGAATCGCTCGCTATCTTTATAAGATAGGTCATGGCGGTTAGTTCCGTTGGCTCTTTTCTTATCGAAACGTATTCGATTACTTTTATTCAGTTTTCAAAGAACAATGGCTCGTTAGCCTATCAAAACACATTGAAAGCTCAATATGCTTTGGTGGAATAACAAACCTCCCTGTTCGGGAAGCGTGGAATGGTTTAGCACGCTTCCACGAAAGGAGAGAGGATATTACTTAATTTCAAATGACAAAATCTTTGTAATCAGTCTGGTTTCCATTCTTCCACGTAAGACTTCATCAACGACCATACTTTGATTGCCATATTCATCTTTCATAAGTCGTAGGGAACGCTTCGTTATGTACCCTCTGTAATGATGTAGAATCTGGTTAATCGCTTCGGTATCGCCATCTGTTGCCTTTACAATGAGAGGAAAGGGAATCATAGGATATTGTGTTTTCATTCTTCAAATTCCTCCATAAACTTTTTAATTAAGGCTAGTCCACTGGTTCTATGCCGATAGACAGTAGAACGGTTCAATTTCAACAGGTCTGCAATTTCTGAATCGCTCATGTCCATAAAGTAAAACAGCAGTAGAATTTCACGTTTCTTGTCTGGCAACTCACGTAATGCTTCACTCAACAAATCATTTTCAACGCCTACTGATAACCCATTGAGTGTAAAAATCTGAAAGTCAGTTGAATAGTTATCTGTTGTCGCAAACTGGCTAACAAGATAATCGCCAACATCCGAAAAGGACACCTCACGCTTTGCAATCCTTGAAAGATAAAGCATATAATTCTTTCGCTCGTCTTCCATAGCACGTTTACAGATATAGTCAAACTGATTTTCTATTGTGGTCTGAAAAGAAGATGGTTTCATGTTTCTCACCCCCTTTCTGTCTAGGAAAGGAAGTGAGCCTTGCTCGTTTATCTCCTTTCACTCTTAGTCCCAATGTGAAAGGGGGATTTGTTGCATTACTGATAAATAAACTTTGTAAAAAAGTTCTGAATAGCCAAAAAAGCATATAAACAGATTTATTTCTCTGTTTACATGCTTCTGTTATTCTATCTATATGATTTATAAAACCACATTGGTGGACGTACTTATCTATTGCAGATAGACGACTTTTTTTGACAAGAACCCAATGTAAGGAAATTTATTGTATATGATGTACTTCATGGCGACGTTGACCTCCAACAAACCGCCATTTGGAAGTAATATACAATATTTTAACAGCGTAAATAGCACTACCATATAACGGTTTTTTTTATTGGCGTTTAGTAGTGCTTTTTATTAAATATAAACCTATAAACCATATAACACGTTTTTCTATACCTGTTTTTAATTCAGTAGGAACAATAAAATGTATAGAGGTGGTCTACTATGCGTAAAAAAGAAGATAAATATGATTTTAGAGCCTTTGGTTTAGCCATTAAAGAAGCTCGATTGAAACGAGGTTTAACTCGTGAACAAGTGGGAGCATTGATTGAAATTGACCCACGGTACTTAACTAATATTGAAAATAAAGGGCAACACCCCAGCATACAAGTTCTTTATGACCTTGTATCGTTACTTCATGTTTCCGTTGATGAATTTTTCTTACCTGCTAATAACTTGGTAAAAAGCACCCGACGATTACAGATAGAGAAATACATGGATAGCTTTACAGACAAAGAACTATCCTTAATGGAATCTTTAGCCAGCGGTATCAACGAAGCAAGAAACATCGAAGACTAATTAAAAGGGCTCTATACTTTTTGGTGTGGATTTATAGAAATGACT
>NZ_BCQX01000161.1 GCF_001552295.1 Globicatella sanguinis NBRC 15551
AAATTGACACTATCATTTCTTGATAATGATATCGCTTTTATCTGGAATGTGGTATAATTAATTTAACGTAATATTTAGATAGGGGTGCATCTGATGCAAGTAGAAGATATTTTAGCAATTTTACAAAATGATATTAAAGCGGCAGTATTCTCATCAGTAGATGCTGAAGGCAAACCACATGCTCGTTATATTAATGTTGGGGTAGCCAATGAAAAAGGAATTTTCTTTATGACGAGTCCAAAGACTAATTTTTATAAGCAATTACAAGGAAATCAAAATGTTGCGATTACAGCGTTGAAGCAAGATGATTATTTAATTCAAGTGATTCGTATCGAAGGGAAAGTAAAAGAAATCGGTCGAGAAGGCCTAGAAGAAGTTTTAAAAGATAATCCGTTCGTTAAACACGTTTATCCTAATGAAAGTGATGTTGCAGCTGTGCAAGTATTTCAAATGTATGAAGCAGATGGGTTTTATCAAAGTTTAACCCAAGGGCATAAATACACCTTTACCATTGGAAAATAATGGATTTAGGACTAACGATAGAGACTAGAACAAGATTAAACGGTTATTAGACGATGCCCGAGTATCATAAAGTGATGTTATGTCAGAAATATTTTGTACATACTCAATATTAGCTTGGGAGTGGGTATTGAGGGAGTTGGCCAGAAGTAGAAAATCGATTGGTTTTCGCTTCGTCTGTTTACCCCAGCGCAGCTTGAAATTACTCAACCACTGCATAATAAACTAAAGAGATTAGATTTATCAATTTTTTTAATTTTTGCCTAGCTTCTTGTTCACTCATTTTATGTTTATGTAAATAAAAAGCTCCTCAAGTCGATTGAGGAGCTTTAACTATATAGTTTTATTTAAAGAAATTAAAAATATCTTTCATAAAGTTTGTAATCGGATTATCACGACGGTTTTCATTTGGAATACCGTGTTCTTTAATCAACGATTCGATTTCATCGCTTTGAGCGGTTTCACCATCAACGGTAGTTTCTTCTTCTACAGGTTTTTCGTGTTGATTAACAGGCAAACCTTCATTTTTATATAGCTCGGGATATTCTGCTAATTTATCTAGTAAAATTTCAACTTCCCAAAAAGTACTCATCACCATTTCTGCGGTATCAAATAATCCCATCACAACGACATAGATTTCACGACCGTTTTCTTTACCAGTAGCGACAAAGTTTTTACCTGCTGCATCAGTCATACCAGATTTTAAGCCGGTGATTTCTGCTCGTTCGTATGCGCCACCTGGTAATAATTGATTAGGATTTGACATGACAACTTCATATTCTGTCCCTTCTTGTGCGACATAACTATCCGCGCTCGTCACTTCCAAAACTTCAGGGAAGTCATGTACAATATGTTGTGCCATCAATGCAACATCAGAAGCAGTCATTTGATTTTCATTTTCGGCAACTGAACCTTCAATCCACCAATCTTCTGGGATATATTGATTTGGAATACCAGAAACAGTATAAAATTCAAAGTTGGTCATGCCCCAAGACGTTAATAATTCGCGAATCGCTTTAACACCTTCTTGTTCTGAACCATATAGGTGCCACATTAAAGCAGATGTTGCGTCGTTACCTGATAATAACATAACACCGTAAATTAAGTCTTTCACGGTATACTCAACCCCACCATATAATCCCATGGCTGACATTTCAGGATTAAATGACATATTATCTTCAATTGCTTGAGGGATTTCAATTTTGTCATCCATTTTCAATTTTCCGTCTTTAATAGCTTGGTAGACTAAATATATTGACGCAACTTTTGACATAGAAGCGATAGGATAACGCGTATTGGCTTTTTGTTCAGCTAATACACGATTTGTTTCACCATCCATTACCACGTAAGAACGAGCGTCAATATTGGAGGCGTACCAATCTAAGATGTCTTGAGGGTAATCCTCGGGTAATACATAGGGGTCAGTCTCTTCAATAACGGGTACATCGCCGCTTAAGATGGGGGTTTTTGATACTTGTGCAGAAACGCCAATCGGTCCGCTAATCATGGATAATGTTAAAAATGTTAGTAGATATTTAGAAAATTTGGATGTTAAATTCAAAATAAATCCTCCTTAGTAATAGTCCCTAATAATTATAGCAAATAAAAGACAAAATGTGGCATAAAGTTAGAAAAAATTCTAATTTTTCAAAAAAACTTCACAATTAATAGTCATGATTATGCTAGTATTATATAATGTATATATAATTTTAAACATTGTGCTTCTGGAGGTGTTACTATGAAATTACTGACCCGATATACTTTACCAGAACGTCTCTTAATTTATGCAACTATGAGTATTGTACTGCCATTTTTCATTAGCGGTCCGATAATATTCATAATTTTGATGATTTTAATGTATCAAAAACGCGATAGTTTAATAGAAATTTTAAAGACATTATCACCCTGGTTGGTTTTTTTTGTATATGCAGAAGTGGTTGCATTATTGAATTATAATTTTTTAGGTGCTCTACTTCCACTAGGTTTTTTATTATTTGCATTATTCTTTTGGGTTTATCGCCAAATTATAAAGCGTGATTTGTTTGTCTTATTAATGAAGATTTTGAGTATTGAGAGTGGCCTGATAAGTATACATGCAATAAGTACTTATGTTAAATTTATTCAAGAGCGTTCATTACCTTGGACTTATATAATAACTGATGCAAGTCCTCAATTTAGAGCCGAGTCTTTCTTCTTTAATGCTAACTATTTCGGGCTCTATATCGTGATGGCGATGGTGATTACTATTTATTGGTTTACTATTGCCAAAAACAAATGGGAATATGCTCTCGTTTTATTAATTCTATCCTTAAATAGTATTTCAGTTATTTTAACTGCATCGAGAATGTTGATTCCAACGGTTTTAATTGGTGCTTTTGTGATATTGTGGTTTAATTATCGCCGTATCGCAATAGTGTTTTTAACGCTGGGTATAGTGGGATTAGTGGTGATTATTTTAAACCCAAGTATTTTCCCACGTTTTGAGTCATTAGCTTACGGTTTCGAAGATCGCTTTATGATTTGGTCTAATGGATGGGCAATATTTAAGACGCGACCACTAACTGGAAGAGGTCCTTTAGCATATATAAATTTCTATTATTTAGTAACGAATGAAGCAGACATGCATTCGCATCAAATATTGATAGACTTTTTAGCTAATTACGGAATTTTCGGCTTATTAATTTTTGTAAATGCCTTAACGCCTTTTGTTCGTACTTTAATAGAACAATTAAGAGAACCATCTAAGAAGAAAGATTTAGCCTTATTAATGGCGATGGGAGTATTGGTTTTGGTTCATGGTTTAATGGACGTATCGATTGTATGGCTTCAAACGGGATATGTCTTTCTTTTAATTGCATCCTCACCGATTGAAGCATTTGATTATCAAACGAAATAAAATTAAAAATAGTCGATGAGATTGGGAAGATACTTAAATGATTTCTTCCTAGTCTCATTTTTTTATTTAATGGCGTCATAATTGAGTGTCATCAAACGGCGATCGAGGGAGGCTGGGCAAAAACTTTTTAAATTCTGCTCAAGCATTTCTATTTAATTCAAAGCGCAGT
>NZ_BCQX01000162.1 GCF_001552295.1 Globicatella sanguinis NBRC 15551
TTTTTGCCCACTCCCAGTGTTTTTTTGTTTAGTAGGCAACTTGATGGTAAAAGACAAAAAGTTTGTGAACTGGAATAAACAATTGATGATGAAATATTACCTATCCAAAACGAACAGCTTTGATGGAGAAAATGAAATTAAATCAGTAAAATGATTCGAAAAAAATTTATTTTTGAAAAAGGTGAATTAGGAGATTGTTTTGAACAGGTTGTTGTTTGAGATTAAGTGAATGATTACAATATAACGAAAAAATAATGAGAGTAAAATGAGGTTTTTATCGTGAAAGTTGATTATAAAGACGTTTTTATGATGCGAAAGAGTTTGTTTTAAGAAAAAGATTGTGAAAAAAGAGCGGGCAATAAGTAAATTGATTTTTACTTATTACTCGCTCTTGAAATATTTAAAAGACTGAAAGTCTCCTAGCAATTATTGAGTAAGGCATAGATCATTTCATATAAGTCAATGAATTAAGCCTCATTATCTAAAGTATTTAATTTGTCTTTGACCATTTTCATTAGGACAGGGATGTCTTCAGGACGGTTCACAACATCTAATTGGTCAATATCCACCATTAGCACTTGAGAGGCATGATAGTGATTTTTAACCCAAGCATCATAACCTGACCACAAAGTATAATAGTAATGACGCAAACTTTCATCTTGTTCAAATTCTCGTCCACGAAGCCCAATGCGTTCCATAATGGTTTCAAATGAACCGTGTAAGTAGACCATTAAATCTGGTGCTTTTTGTGGTAAGGATTCTAACTCTTCCATCATATTATTTAATAATTTTTCATATATTTTAAATTCCATATCAGAAATACGACCTAAATCATTATTAACTTTACAGAAATACCAATCTTCATAAATTGAACGGTCTAAGACATTATGACGATTATGGAATGCACGTTTAATATCTTGATAACGACTACTTAAAAACTCTAACTGTAATAAGAAAGGATAACGTTTTGCATCCTGTTCTTCCGGGCTAGCTGTATAAAATAATGGCAAAATATCATTATTCTCGACATTTTCATAAAAGACTTCAGAATCTAACTGCTCTCCAATAACTTTGGCCACGCTTGTCTTACCAGCGCCAATCATGCCACCAATGACTATTATCATAACCAACTCCTCAAATGATTTAACAAAATTTCAACTCATTGATTATAACATAAAACCAAAGACGTTAAAGTATTATTTTTGAATTCTTTTTAAAGTATATTAAACGTAAATGAAAATATCTTAGTACACCGAAAATAAGAATGTTTCAAATCCACTACCATCATCACTAACAATAGGCTTGAAATGGTCAGGAACAGGTTGTTTTATGATTCCCATTATTTTTAGTTCTGGTAGAAATAAAGAAGTTATCAGATAACTAGGAAGGAAGTCAATTGATGCACCTCTTTATATGATGGTGCAAACTAAAAAGTTTTATGCTCTAATCTATCAACAATAATTTTTATTAAAGCATTAATTACCCCTTCTGTCCTCTCACATAAGAATTATTATATGGTTTAAACTCATGGTCATGTAGGGATACGGCAGCATCGTTTAACCAGTTGGTGTTTCGTAAGATAGCACGACCAATCATCACGGCATCGGCTTGATTGGTTTGTAAGATAAATTCAGCCAATCCTGGATCATCGATTAAGCCAACGGTAATTACATCAATCGCAACAGCTTCTTTAATTCTAGTTGCATAAGGTGTTTGGAAACCAGCATGAACGGGAATATTAGGTTTTTTACTTAAGATGCCACCAGTGGAGACATCGATAGCTACAACACCCTGTTCTTCCATCCAACGAGCCATTTGTTGCCAATCTTCAATTGTATTTTGTTGGCCTGTTTCATCATATGCATCGGCCGAGATACGTACCCAAATTGGTAGAGCAACTTGAGCTTTAATGCCGTCGATAATTTCGCGTAAAATACGATAACGGTTTTCTAAGCTGCCACCATATTGGTCATTCCGTTGATTAGCTAATGGTGATAAAAATTGGCTGATTAAATAGCCATGAGCTGCATGAATTTCAATCATATCATAACCGGCTTTTTCAGCACGGATACTGGAAGCGACAAAGCCATCAATCGTTGCTTGAATTTGTTCTAAAGTCATTTCAACTGGCGGATTATAGGGCTCGCCATAAGGAATGCCACTAGGACTTAGTGGTGCTTGGGCATCACTTGCTTTACGCCCGGCATGGGAAATTTGAATACCCATTTTACTTCCTAAATAATGGACGGAATCAACCAATTTTTTCATTGCTTCCATTTGTTCGTCATTCCATAAACCTAAATCTTGATTTGTGATACGCCCATCGGGTTCAATGGCGGTTGCTTCTTGAATGATTAGTCCCATTTTACTAATGGCCCGCATTCCATAATGGGCAAAATGGAAGGGGGTCGGTTTTCCGTCTTGTTCGTGTGCTTCATACATACACATGGGTGGCATGATGACGCGGTTAGATAAATCAATCCCACCGATTTTAGCAGGAGATAATAATTTTGACATGGCATAAGCCTCCTTTTCATCTAATAGTATAAATTATCCAAACAGTTTTAGACAACATTATTGCTTGCATTTGAATAATCGGAATTTCAAGCAAAATAAATTCAGCAAATGCTCAAACTGTGTTAAACTAAATCTCGAAAGAGGGGGATATCTTAATGGAATACAAATCACTGTATCATACTGAAGTTATTAACCAAGATGGGATTGAAGGGATTGCTTATGTGAATGAAGCGGATGGATTAAAAGTACAAGTTTCTAGTCCAACCAAAAATGTACCGGGAACGAATCCGGAGCAATTATTAGGATTGGCCTTAACCACTTGTTTAAATGCAACGATCGAAGCTGAAGAAAAACGCCGCGGATATGAACATCAAGCAGTAGTCAAAGCAGAAATTGATTTAGCACAAGATGAACCGGGTTATCAATTTTTCGTTGCAGTAAAAGTAACAATGCCACATCTCGAAAGTGCTGAAGCCCAATCGATTTTAGCAACCAGTTTGAAGCGATGTCCCGTTGTCAAATTATTAAAAGATGGTGAAAATGTCAACATTGAATTAGTAGGTTAATGGAGAATCAGCTATGTCAGCTAAAGTTCTTTCTGAAGTTTTAATTTATGAAGTGTTAGCGGTCGTGTCAGAAATACCAATAGGTAATGTTGCCACTTATGGACAAATCGCTCAATTAATTAATCGCCCAAAAAATGCGCGTTTAGTTGGCAAAGTTTTAAGTCAAGCGGATTTGTATGGCGAGTATCCTTGTCATCGCGTGGTGAATGCAGCTGGAAGATTAGCACCTCATTTTGTTCAACAAAAATCTTTGTTGTTGGACGAAGGCATCACCTTTAAAGATGAGTGCCATGTTGATAAAAAGCAACATCAATGGCAACTATGGTAACAAAGCTAGTATATAGGTAGAGGGTTTTATTATTTTAAACGG
>NZ_BCQX01000163.1 GCF_001552295.1 Globicatella sanguinis NBRC 15551
CAGTTTGATACCACTCAACCATTGCGCTAATAATTAATGAACAATAATCTTAACTAAATTTATTAAGTTTATGCCCAGCCTCTTTGCAAACTTCTTATTATACATACTTCAAATAGCTTTGTTTAGTAATAGAGATTGGGCAAAAAAAGGAAAAATTTTTGCCGCTTGTCCATATTCATTTTCCTCACTAAATATTTAGTAGGTCCACACAATTAATAACCTTTTTCTTGTGGGTCCATACTAAAAGTTGTAGCGTCCTTTTACTAATAATTGGCCAATCAAGCGATGCTACACTTGGCCAGTTTTCTTTACCAATAAAAAAACAACGGAATAGCCGATTGGCTATTCCGATACTAAATGACTAGATATTATCTCCCATAAAAACTAGTCCACAATTGAAGTTAACACGAAGAGGAAGCGAATTATTTTGTGCTTCGTGTTATAAGAGTTCTTTGTGCTCTGCATCAGCACAAAGCTCTTATTATTATCTATCAACTAAATTATTTTAAACGACCTGGGCGTTCTTTATATCCATAGTAAGCATCTTCGATGATTTCTTTCATATCGCTTACTAATGCTAAACGTGCGTTTACAGGTGTACATTGATCTTCATAAGCAAGATAAGCAATTTCTTCTGCACGTGCCATGTATTCTTTTTCGTCAACACCTTGAGCTTTAATACTCATTTCGATACCACAACGTTCACCTAAGTCATAAACTGCTTGAGCTAAGCTAGCAACTGCTTCTTCTGGTGTATCAGCTTTAAGTCCTAATAAGCGTGCAATATCTTGGTAACGAACATCTGCTTTATAGTAGTTATATTTTGGCCAGTTACCTTGTTTTGCAGGACGAGTACCATTGTAACGAATAACATATGGTAATAGAATCGCATTTGTACGGCCATGGACAGTATGGAAGAATCCACCAATCTTATGAGCCATTGAGTGAGAAATTCCTAAGAATGCATTCGCAAATGCCATACCAGCCATTGTTGAAGCATTATGCATTTTCTCGCGAGATTCAAAGTCTGCTTCTTTAACAGAACGTTCTAAGTATTCAAATACAATCTTAATCGCTTGTAACGCTAAACCATCAGTATAATCATTCGCCATTAATGATGTATAAGCTTCAATCGCATGCGTTAACACGTCCATACCAGTATCTGCTGTTACAAAATCTGGCACTGTCATTACTAATGCAGGGTCAATAATTGCAATAGTTGGTGTTAATGAGTAGTCTGCTAATGGGTACTTCATATTATTTTTCTTGTCTGAAATAACCGCAAATGGTGTCACTTCTGAACCCGTACCAGATGTTGTTGGGATACCAACGTATTTTGCTTTTTCACCCAATTCAGGGAATTTGAAAGCACGCTTACGAATATCCATGAATTTTTGTACTAAGTCACGGAAGTCGATTTCTGGTTGCTCATAGAACATCCACATTACTTTAGCAGCATCCATTACAGAACCCCCACCTAAAGCAATAATTGTATCAGGTTCAAAGCTCTTCATTTGATCAGCACCACGACGAACAGTTGAAATATCTGGATCTGGTTCTACGTTAGAGAATACTTGATAAACCACTTTATTACGACGTAAATGTAATTGTTCGATAATCTTATGTAAGAATCCTAATTTAACCATCATTTCATCAGTTACAATAAATACTTTTTCAACATCACGCATTTTTTGTAAATATTGGATTGAATCACGTTCGAAATAGATTTTTGAAGGAACTTTAAACCATTGCATATTATTTCTACGTCTCCCCACTTTTTTGATATTAAGTAAATTGATTGCGCTAACGTTATCACCAACTGAGTTGGCACCATAAGAACCACATCCTAAAGTTAATGAAGGAATGAAGGCATTATAAACGTCCCCAATACCACCAAAAGTTGAAGGTGAGTTCCAAATAACACGAATTGCTTTAACTTGACGTCCAAATTCTTTTACTAAATCTTCATCATTAGTATGGATAGCAGCTGAGTGTCCTAAACCATTGAACTCAACCATTTGACAAGCTTTCTTCAATCCATCTGCTTGATCTTCTGATTTTAGAATAGCAATCACTGGTGATAATTTTTCACGTGTTAAAGGTTCATTCGGCCCTACTTCTGAAACTTCTGCTGCTAAAATATTTGTTCCTTCTGGAACAGTAAATCCAGCTTGTTCTGCAATCCAAGTAGCAGGTTTACCAACGATATCAGCATTTAATTTAGCATCAGCACAGTTTTTACTATTTGCTTTTGCTCCGAAACAGAATTCTTCTAATTTAGCTTTTTCATCTTTATTAACGAAGTAAGTATGATAAGACTTCATTTCGTCACAGAATTCATCGTAAATTTCTTTATCAATAATGGCTGCTTGTTCAGAAGCACAAACCATTCCATTATCAAATGATTTACTCATCACAATATCATAAGCGGCTTGTTTAACATTAGCTGTTTTTTCAACATAAGCTGGTACGTTACCTGCACCTACCCCTAATGCTGGTTTACCACAAGAGTAAGCGGCTTTAACCATTGCGTTACCACCTGTTGCTAAGATAGTTGCAACGCTTGGATGATTCATTAAAGCAGAGGTTGCTTCCATTGAAGGTAAAGTAATCCATTGAATACAGTTTTCAGGAGCACCTGCTGCTACTGCTGCTTCGTAAACAATTTTCGCTGCATGTGCAGATGATTCTTGAGCTGCTGGGTGAAATGCAAAAACAATTGGGTTACGTGTTTTTAATGAGATTAATGATTTAAAGATTGCAGTTGAAGTTGGGTTAGTTGTAGGTGTAATTCCACAAACAACTCCGACTGGTTCAGCAACTAAAGTTAATCCTGTAACATCATCTTCTGAGATAATTCCAACTGTTTTAGTATGACGCATATTGTTAACAACGTGTTCGCAAGCAAATAAGTTTTTAGTTGCTTTATCTTCAAAGACACCACGTCCTGTTTCATCATAAGCGTGTTTTGCTAAAACACCATGTTGATCTAATGCAGCAACAGATGCTTTTGCGACAATATAATCAACTTGCTCTTGATCTAAAAGACGGAATTCTTCTAATGCCACCACTGCTTTTTTTACTAATCCATCGACATGCTCTTCAGCAATTTGCTGTTTGTTTTTTTCTACAACTTCTGCCATTTTTTAAATCCTCCTCAATAGGTGTTTCTTCTTTACAACTACATATTACATTTTTCACAATGTTATGTCAAGGATTTTGTGCAAAAAATCACATATTTTTTATAAAAATCTTTTCGATAGAAGCCGATGACGATAACAAAATAATGAAAACGCTATCAAATTTTTAGACGTTTTTTCCCTATTGTGAAGCGATTCGTGGTACTCTTATAAGGTGATTTCACAATGTTTTTCTTAAACTATTCCCTTTACTTACATAAAGATTGTGCTCTTAATCACAATTAGATTGTGAAAAGTTTAGCC
>NZ_BCQX01000164.1 GCF_001552295.1 Globicatella sanguinis NBRC 15551
CGTATTATGACTCGTATTATGTGTTAGGTAAAAATTCTAGCTTAATTTGACAATCAAAATTTTAAGATAGTAACATTTATGAGCATATTATTTTACATATTCATCATAAGGTAGTATAGTAGAAGTATGATATAAAACAAGGAGGAAATGAATATGTCAAAAGAAAAAAATGAAGCGAAATTAGATAAAGTATCTGGATCAGTAAAAGAAACTGTCGGAAAAGTTACCGATAATGAAAAATTACAATCTGAAGGCGTTGCTGAAAAAGTTAAAGGCGCTGTCAAAGAAGGCATTGAAGATGTAAAAGATACTGTAGAAGGTATTAAAGAAGGTTTATCTGACAAAGAAGATAAATAAATTAATTAAAAGATTGGGCTTTCGGGTCCGATCTTTTTTGTTTGATAGGGAAAATAGCATGGAATTTGAGAGCCAACGTCTAATATTGATGGCTCTTTGTCAAAGGGTTGGGTTTACTGAAAAAAATCTGTCCACCAACACCTTTAAAAAAATCCTATATTTATAATAACCATTCCATTTTACCTATGTTCAAATAGATGTTAGAATAGTATCAGATGAATAAAAGGAGATTTCTTATATATGACTTATGCATTGGAAATATCGGATTTAAAGAAGGTTTATGATACAGGAGTACAAGCACTCAAGGGGATTGATTTAAAGGTCTCTGAGGGTGATTTTTATGCGTTATTAGGTCCTAATGGTGCTGGCAAGTCGACGACTATTGGTATTATTACTTCGTTAGTCAATAAAACGTCTGGGACTGTTAAAGTATTTGGTTATGATATTGATACTCAGTTAGAAAAAGCGAAGCAACAGATTGGCTTGGTACCACAAGAGTTCAATTTTAATCCATTTGAGACCGTCCAACAAATTGTGGTCAATCAAGCAGGGTATTATGGCGTCCCTCGTAAAGAAGCCTACAAGCGTAGTGAAAAATATTTAAAACAGGCAGATTTATGGGAAAAGCGTGATGAAAAAGCACGTATGTTATCAGGAGGGATGAAGCGTCGTTTGATGATCGCTAGAGCCTTGATGCATGAACCCAAACTATTGATTTTAGATGAACCGACCGCCGGGGTTGATATTGAGTTAAGAAGAGGGATGTGGCATTTCTTACAAGAGTTAAATGCTAATGGCACCACCATTATCTTAACGACTCATTATCTTGAAGAAGCCGAGATGTTATGTCGTAATATTGGCATCATCCAAGCGGGCCAACTAATTGAGAATACCAGTATGAAAGCATTATTATCAAAATTACAGCATGAAACGTTTATCTTTGATCTAGATATATCGCAACAACAACCTCAGTTAGCAGGCTATGCATATCAATTTGATGGTGACCAAACCTTGGAAGTCGAAGTTGAGCGCAATCAAGGGGTTAATGATATTTTTACTCAATTAACAAAACAAGGCATTAAGGTACTGTCGATGCGAAATAAATCGAATCGTTTGGAAGAGTTATTCCTGAAAATTACCGAAGAGAAACTTCAGACGGAGGATCAACATGTTTAGTTTATATTTTACAGCATTAAAAAGTTTAGTGATGAAAGAAACCAATCGTTATTTGCGAATTTGGGTACAAACATTAGTTCCACCTGTCATTACCACTTCGCTATATTTTATAACTTTTGGAAAAATGATTGGTGGACGTATTGGTGAAATGGGAGGCTTCGGTTATATGGAGTTTATTGTTCCAGGATTGATAATGATGTCATCGATTACCAGTTCCTATGCCAATGTTTCCTCATCATTCTTTTCTCAAAAATTACAAAAAAATATTGAAGAATTATTAGTAGCCCCTGTACCCACTCATGTTATCATTTGGGGATTTGTATTAGGAGGGGTTGGACGGAGTTTAATTGTTGCTTCATTAGTGACCATGGTGTCATTATTCTTTGTACCACTGCATGTTCATTCTTGGCTAGTGGTAGTGATGACCATTTTAATGACCGCCATTTTATTTTCTTTAGCAGGTTTAATTAATGGTGTGTTTGCTAGAAGTTTTGATGATGTCTCGATTGTGCCAACGTTTGTACTACAACCCTTAACTTATTTAGGTGGAGTGTTCTACGCCATTTCAATGTTACCGCCGTTTTGGCAAGCTATTTCGAAAATCAATCCAATCGTTTATATGATTTCGGGTTTCCGTTATGGTTTCTTAGGGATAGGCGATGTACCGATAGCGATGTCGGTTACCATTTTAATCATTTTTATTGCGGTACTGTATTCATTAGCATATTATTTAGTGGATCGTGGTATTGGCTTACGTAGCTAATTTAACCAGTACAGTAGTCAAATCCAACCCAAAAGAGCACAATATAATTGAATCTCCCTTGTTTACCACAGTGATAAGTGAGAGCAAGGGAGATTTTTTTCAAATGAGGTGAACGTACAGAGAAAATTCAGTCGACTCACATCAAAAAGTATTGAGTTCTTTTATTTCATTAATTTTACGAAGATGAAGGTGAGTACTCCCGTTAATAAGATAGCCAAAATCATCCAAATGATAAAGAGAGTTTCATATTTTAAGGTAGTTAAAAATAAACCGACTAATCCCATTGAGAAAAAGGCTGAAATGAGAGCTTTAATAATTTTAGTATCTTCAAGGTTTAACCAAACTTTTAGTTCATGGCGAAAATAGAATAAATATCCAGCGATAATCAACATTAAGAGGGGAAAAGCAAAATATAAAACCGTTAATATCATATAGTACTCCTTTAATTTCATTTATAAAAAAAGCTGGCTCGCGCCAGCTAATAAGAATATCCGAATATGCCGTCAAGGCGTACACATGTAATGAACCCGCAAGTAACTGCAGGTGGGCTTCAAGAAAATCCTTCCTGACTTCCAAGTGTAAAAGGCTTGTCATTCCAGACCTTCAGTAGAATCCCTATATAATAATAAAGTGTTCGGTTCGCACGATGTGTAAACAACGTACACTTCAGATATCTCATCTATGACTATATTATAGCACTAAATGTTTTATAAATAAAGCGATTTGCAAAAATATCATTATTAAACCGCAATCAATCGCGTTATATCAAGCTTTATCGCAAAAAAAAATTGCTTTTGGTGAGGTGCTTTAATGTTTTATTGCTTTAAAATGGGGCGATTAGACATTATAACTCAACCTAATTTAAAAAGCATTTTCTGATCAAAAGCGTTACTATATTATTTTTCACTATTGGGCAGAAGCTGGACATAAACTTGATAAATTTAGTCAAAATTATTGCTCGTTAATTAATAGCGCAGTGGTTGAATGGCATCAAACTGCGTCTTAATGAGGTTTGGTATAAATTTGATAAAATCAATAAAGTGATTGCTCGTTAATTAATAGCGCAGGGGTTGAGTGGGTCTACCTG
>NZ_BCQX01000165.1 GCF_001552295.1 Globicatella sanguinis NBRC 15551
AATTTGACACTATCAAGACTCTGCTTAGAATAGGAATTCATGAAAGAGTATGCTATAATAATAAAAAAGAGTCAATATAGGAGGAGTCTTTATGGCAGCCGACATTTTAAAGGAAACAAAACAACGAATGAATAAAGCAATTGATGCTTACCGTAATGAATTAGCAACAATTCGTGCAGGACGTGCAAACGCTAGTATTTTAAATCATGTGAATGTATTATATTATGGCGTTCCAACACCATTAAATCAACTAGCAAGTATTACCGTTCCAGAAGCGAGAATGTTATTAATCTCACCTTATGATAAATCATCTTTAACTGAGATTGAAAAAGCGATTTTACAGTCTGATGTGGGGATTACCCCTTCAAATGATGGTAGCGTGATTCGTTTAGTCATTCCTGCTTTAACTCAGGAGCGACGTCAAGAATTAGTTAAACAAGTTGGTAAAGAGCAAGAAAATGCTAAAATTGTTTTACGTAATATTCGTCGTGATGCAATTGATCAAACGAAAAAAATGCAAAAAAATAATGAATTGACTGAAGATGATGTGAAAGATTATGAAAAAGATATTCAAGTAATCATTGATGAAGCAACTAAAGAGTTAGAAAAAGTTTCTGCAGAAAAAGAAACAGAAATTTTAGGTGACTAATTTTATATTTATGATTGAGGATGAACTAAAAGTTTGAAATACTGTTTGGTTCCCTCTTTTTTTATAGTCTGTGGTTGAGTAGCTTTAAAATGTTTTCTATGAGTCGGCAACAACTGGATAAACTCATTCAAGTAATTGAGCATAAAGTAAAAGCACGGTGGGTGAGTAGTCTTAAAGTAGCTGACACTATTTTTGAAAATTCAGCCAACTTATTGCACGCTATTAAAACGCGCAGTGGTTGAGTAGCCTCAACCTGCATCTTAAAGACTGGTTTGAGACCTATTCCAACTTTTTAGGGGTAGGCAGACGAAGCGATATTTTTTTAAATTTTCACTTTTTGCTTGCTACCAACTGTGCTTGGGTAGGGCAAGCACAGAAAAAAGCATTCGCTTTTCTATTTCTAGTCTATACCCAAACGTGCGAGGGTAGGTCAAGCGAAGCACAAATCATCCGCTTTTTTATTTCTGGCCCATTCCCATTAGTTTGTGAGATGTTTTCTACTTTAATGATAAATGGCGATTCATTGTCGAAAGAATTTCAGAATGCACAATTATTTTAAACAACCAAAAAGACCTTGAAGTCCAAAGATGACATTCAAGGTCTTAAATTTATTTACCAAAATATTCTTCTAAAGCTGTTACAATGACATTGGTTACTGCTTCTTGATAATCAGCTGAGGTAATATATTGTAAGTCGGTCGCATTGGACATATAGCCTAATTCCAATAATATAGCTGGACGTGTATTTTCCCTTAGAACAGAGTAATTGCCGAATAAGGTTCCGTTATTCGGTAATGCGAGTGTCGAGATCGCATCATTAATACTTTTTGCTAATTCATAATCATGTTCATGGAAGTAATAGGTAGTGGAACCTGACCAGCCAACTTGACCTTTATCAAAATGAATACTGATGAAGGCATCGACTTGTTGCTCATTACTTAAATCACTACGCGGTATCAAATCGATGAATTCATCTGTTTCACGAGTCATAAGGACTTTTGCTCCAACCGCTTCTAATTTTTGTTTTAATAAGAGCGAAGTAGACAAGGTAATGTTTTTCTCATAGACGGATTCATCTTCAGTAGTTGCACCGGAATCTTCACCACCATGACCCGGGTCAATCATAATGACAGCATCTTGTAATGATTGAGCAGTCTTCTCAGTCACATGGCCAATCGAATCAGCTTCCATTCCCGCAATTCGACTTTCTACATAACCTTGTAGACCATCACTATCTTCAACTAAAATAAATTCTGTTTCATTACCATCTGCCGAAACGACTTCATCAATGTATTTGAATTTTTGACCATACGCAATATCATAAATACGATTAGCATTCAATGAAGGAGCATCAAATAATGGTTCACCAGAATATCTTACAACCACTATTTTTTCAGCTGCTTCTTTTGCTTTTTGAATGGCTACGGGGTCATAGACTTCATCGAGTTTATCAGGATCAATTGAAGGCACATCACTTAAATTGATTAAATTAACGGCGCGTGTCTTAATGTATCCATATCGCCCTTCGACTTCAACTTGTAGCCAACCTTTTTTCTCAAAGCGAACAATCAGGTAATTTTCAGGTTGAATTGTAGTCATCACAGCCGATTTTTCGTTCGTTTCGGTATAAACCGGTGTATCAACTAAAATATGGGCCGCAATAGCATGATCACTCGTTAATGTTTCACTTTCAATAAACCATTCAGGTACCCAACCATCGCTACGAGCATCAAGTCTCAGTTTGTACCAACCATTTGCTTTAGATAATACATCATAGCTTTTACCTTTTTCTAAGGTTGCGATACTTTCAGAATTTGTTGCTGGTTCTATCCTCGCTACTACTTGATCTTTATTAATTGTGACCTGTTCATCTGTAATTAAACTGAAAACAGCTAAAGAACCAATTAATAGCATTAATACGGTCATGAAAGGAGGGAAATATTGACGCGATAAGAGTAATCGCATGAATTTTATTAGATTATCTTTCATAATTCCTCCAATATAAAACAATTCTACTTTATGTTATTATAAGACATTTTTCATAGAAAGTTCAAACTTTTCAATAATGTTATCGAATAGTAATCTATTTGTGATAATAATGACATTATAACGGGGGACAAATTTATTGATAGATTAAAATTATGTTAGATACGTTTAATTTATCCATTATTTTTTTATCAAAATAAACTTGACAAATCCTTTAACTAACGGTAATCTTATACAAAGATGAATAGTATATTCGATAACATAGACAAGTAGCAAGCCGACCTTCAGAGAGTACATTCCGTGGCTGAAAGAATGCACCTAGGCAAGAGCGAAGACACTATCGAGAAGAATAATGAAAAGTTATTCCGTTAGCCGCGATATGGCTTTGAGGTGATAGTTTAACTATTACAAAGTTAGGTGGTACCACGTATTGAACGTCCTAAAGCAATTGTTTTGCTTTAGGATTTTTTTACTTTATTAGACCGATATAGCAATCCTCACCGTGATAACCAAACAGTTGGTGTTAGTGTTCAATCATTCAAGTTTTTGACTCATATCGAATGACGTGATTCATAGGATAGCTATTACTAAAGTATTAATATCTAAGCATTCAATAAGGAAAAAACCAAGAGCCAGGGCATAATCTTGATAAATTTAGTTAAGATTATTGTTTGTTAATTAATAGCACAGT
>NZ_BCQX01000166.1 GCF_001552295.1 Globicatella sanguinis NBRC 15551
AAAATAAAAAAAGAAAGGGATACTATATGTAGTGGTATATATCCTAAACAGCCTACTCCGATATGGGGTAGGCTTATTTTTTATGGCCAAAATTAAATAAATTTCTCATAAATAAACCGTTGACAATGCACCGTTAACGGTGTATAATGAGATTAGAAGTTAAGGAAATCAACATTTTAGGAGGAATTAAAAATGACTACAAGATATTTAACAAACGCAGAAGTAAAACAGTTAAAAACAGGGGACAAAGTTTGGAACCGTGGTAAAATTTGGGAAATGGAAGTGGTAAAAGTATCAAACGATTCAATTACGACTTACATTCCGGAATCAGAGCATAATTTTAAAGGGCAACAAAAAACATACGCAATAATGGGTGACGATAGTAAAGAATCTCAATTCTATATTAAGGAGGACTAATCATGAATGCACTACAAGAATTAATTTTGATGACAGTTGCTGACCGATACCAAAATGACACAGACTTTTACAAGCGATTTGGTTTTAATTCCGGTCGCTGGGCAGATTTCAAAGCAGGCAGAACAGACATTGACAATATGAAATATGAGCGAGTAAGTGCTATGTGCCAAAGCCTATTTACCGATTACGAATTGCTGTTATTCAATTTAGCACGATCTAATAAACAGCTCAACCGTACTAAATTATCTGTCATTGATGAGTATAAGCGGTTAAAATTGGAAACAATTCAAAATATGGGTGATAATCTATTGGCATCTATCGAGTCTACTTTAATTGGCAGTGGCAGCATGACGAATAATAAGATGAGAGTGTACGACGAGACTAATCCAAATGTAGCGGTGTATACTTACAATCTATCTGCTCCAGCAGGTAAAGATAATCGCCGTAAATTTATTTTGGGTAATCTAGACAGATTAGTGTAAAAAAGATATAATGATTGTGACTTAGCACATCACCCATGTGTTAGGTTGGCAAAGGTGGTCTTGATTTCGGCACACCTACTATCAGAGGCAGTGGCTTATGGCTACTGTCTATTTTTATAGACAAAATACAGATTGTCTATTATATCGGAAACACACTTCCAATTCAGGTGATATTTCTATTAACTTGGAAGTACATTACTTAACGTTAAAAGCCTATCTCGTAAAAAGATAGGCTCTTTCTTTTGCAAGCAATTTTGCAAGCAAAAAACGTATATACTCATAGTTGTGTGTACGACTTTAAAACTGAAAAATGTCGCTATAAAGCTAAACATAATCGTGTGTATATGTGTGTATTTTTAACCATCAAAGTTATGTGCCTTTTTTTTTGTTCTATAAATCCTATTAAATCAACATTCTTGAATAAATAATGCGTTTTGTGCGCAAATTGTGCGCATTTTAAATTCGAAATTCCTTAAATGGTAGATAGGAATAATGATACTAAAAGTATAAAACTATGAAGATTAATTTCAAGTTTGGCTGGCTATGCCTAGACTATATAACTGATTCACGTTTTCTTAATGCCCAATGATGAGAGTTAAACTTGATATTTAAGAGCTGCCTCTACAAAATTATGTATATTCAAAAAATTAATTATTCGATAAAATAAACTTATAACAAGGGGGAATGAATATGGCAATTAATCAAGAATGGGTACAATTAACGGATAATTCTAAAAGACGTATTGCCCAAATTTTGGATGGAAGTATGTTAGTGGAGATGGCATTTGAACATCCAGTTGATGAAAATTCAGCAATCGCGACCCATAAGCATTTTCATGAACAAATTACTTATATTAAAAAAGGAACATTTAAGTTCTTAATTATTCACGAAAATGGTGAACAGGAAGAAAGAATTGTCAATGAAGGTGACACCTTAGCACTTCGCTCTAATGTTGAACATGGATGCATTCCATTATCAGAAAACTCAATTTTTATGGATTTTTTCAATCCAATACGTGTCGATTTATTATAAACATTCATAAATTGACAAATCAATTGCATAATAATCGAATCATTGATTTTTCGTTCATTCAAAATGGTTTTGTGTGATTACTCTCAATGCAATTGAATTGAAGAAAAGAGTAAGTTGAGGATAAAATTTAATTTTCTCCAATTTTTTTATATTGTATTTTAATTGATAATCCGTTAAAATAAATGTACGTACAAATTATAGTTGGAGAGATTAAGAGATGAGTTTACCGAAATACCAGCAAATAGCTGAAGTTTTAAGAGAAGAAATAATAAAGGGAACTTATGCCGTTGGCAATGTGATTCCCACCGAAGCCAAATTACAGGAACAATTTGATGTTAGTCGACATACCATTAGACAAGCACTCTCGATTTTAATCAATGAAGGTTATTTACGCTCTGAAAAAGGATCAGGAACCTATGTAAAAAATCGTTTAATTGAGTCGACTAATAACAATTCAACGCGAAAAATTGGTGTCATCACTACTTATCTTTCTGATTATATTTTCCCCAATATTATTAGAGGAATTGAAGAGGTACTACGACAAAATAATTACAGCCTTGTTTTAGCAAGTACCGATAATGATATTGTCCAAGAAGAAATTTGTCTAAAACGTATGTTGGATGAGGAAGTAGCTGGCTTAATTGTCGAACCAACAAAGAGTAATTTGTTCAATCCTAATATTGCTTACTATTCCAAATTTAAAGAACTGGGTATCCCCATATTATTTATTAATGCACATTATGAAACACTCGATTTACCCTATATTGCGATGGATGATAGACAAGCTGCTCAAAAAGCAACTGAGTTTTGGCTTAAACAAGGAATCACGAATATTGGTTTAATTACGAAGATTGATGATTTACAAGGAAAATTAAGAATGAAAGGATTTATTAAAGCTTTTGAAGAAGAAGGCGTTAGTTTTAGTAAAGAGGCCATTCATACTTATACAACTGAAACACTCGATACAGCATTGGCTAATATTGCCAACCAAATCTTAAATGATGAAACGACGACTCGAACTTTTGTTTGCTATAATGATAAGGTGGCTTTAAAATTACAACAATTAGTAGCATCAAAGAACCCTATTTTAGGAAGTAAACTACAATTATCCAGTCACGATAATTCCATCCTTTCAGTGGTAGGCGGTTTTAGTAGTGTCCAACATATAAAAGATGAATTAGGACGAATAGCGGCTAATAAAATGATCGAATCAATTGAAAAAAATAAAGTCATTGAGACGGAAATATTTGTAGGTGAATTAGTTGAGAGATAACAGTGATGTTATCTCTTTTTTGTACAAACAAATAAAAATCACCATTGACATGTACGTACAAAATATTTATAATTTATATTGTAAGGGGATACATTGTTTTTAAGTCTA
>NZ_BCQX01000167.1 GCF_001552295.1 Globicatella sanguinis NBRC 15551
CCTACCCCCGCACAGTTGAGTAGGCCTCAAACGAGTCGAAAGACGGAGCTTGAGACCACTCAACCACTGCGCTATAAATTAATGACCATTAATTTGACTGGACTTTTCAAGATTAATCTCAGCTAAATTATGACGCCATTTAAGGACAATCAACCACTGCGCTACTAATTAACGAACCATAAACTTGACTAAATTTAACAAGTTTATGCCTAGCCTCGCCAAAACATTATCAAACAGTAGAAATGAGGAAAATCATGGAAGGATTACCGAAAAAATTAAGTGATATCAACGTTGAAATAATCGGCGTAAAAGAGTATCACGATAAGTATCAATACCTTATGGAAGATAACCATTTTTTAAATTTTAATAAGCCTGTTAAACACACTAAAATATATGATATGTCTCATTATGCATATGGAGCCCTTTTTTACCAAAGATTCAGCAACGTAGCGAACAATCTTGTTATTTTTATTTAGATGATGCAAGATTCATTATTATTGAAGAGCATGATTGGATGAAAGAGTTGCTTAATCAAATAGCTAATGAAATAAATACTATTGAGCTTACGAAACCGATTCAAGTATTATTAATGATTATTGAAAAAATGATTTATTCACAAGAAAAGTATTTGTATGAAATTGAAGAGGAGTTAGATCAGCAAGAAGAATCTATGTTAAATAATGATGGTGAATATCAGCCTGATTTAGATCATGAATTTCATAAATATGGCAGAGATTTATTAGCATTTAAACGTTATTACCAACAATTATCTGAATTTTGCGATTTGTTAGATGAGTATTTTCAAGAAATTGTGAAGCCAATCAGTCGAAAAAAATTACAATATTTAAGCCAGTATGCGAAAAGATTAAAAGATGATGCATTGGATTTAAGAGAGTATGTGATGCAATTGCGTGAAATCTATAACGCTGATGTTTCTAATAAGCAAAATCGGATAATGCAAATACTAACGGTGGTGACAACAGTTTTTGCACCGTTAACCTTATTGACAGGATGGTATGGCATGAATTTTGAACACATCCCTGAATTAGAACCTCCTATATCCTATCCGATACTCATTATGGTCGTCATTGGAATCGTTATATTTGAAGTATATATGATTAAGAAGAAGAAATGGCTCAACTAATTCGTCAAAACACGAATTATCAATAGCGTTTTCATAGTTGTTTTTCTAATTTTTTCTAAATATAAAAGATTTTCTTTTCTATCTTTCGTTTTTAGTGTATGATGTATCTGGACAATGAATAAGAGAACAAATGTATAATCGTTCTATCAACGTCTAAATTCATAATGGAAAGTGTGAAAAGCTTATGGCAAGAAATGTTGGAACAGTTGCTCGTGGTATCCGTTGCCCGATTATTCGACAAGGAGACGATTTAGCGAAAATCGTTGTGGATAGTGTATTGGAGGCAGCTGCTAGTGATCATTTTGAAATTGGTGATCGTGATGTCATCGCAATGACTGAATCTATCGTTGCACGCAGTCAAGGTAATTACGCATCAGTGGAAGCGATTAGTAAAGATGTTCGCCAAAAATTAGGTGGCGAAACAGTGGGGGTTATTTTCCCAATTCTTTCACGTAACCGTTTTTCAATGATTTTAAAAGGAATTGCATTAGGTGCTAAAAAAGTTGTTGTAATGTTATCTTATCCAAGAGATGAAGTAGGAAACCAATTATTAACAGAAGATCAATTAGAAGAACATAATATTGATCCTTATGCTACCGTAATGAATTTAGAAGAATATCGTCGTTTATTTGGCGAAAACTTGCATCCATTCACCGGTGTAGACTATGTTAAGTATTATGCAGAAATTGTGACAGCAGCTGGAGCAGAGGTGGAATTTGTATTTGCGAATCATGCTAAGGAAATTTTGAATTATACTGATAAAGTTATTAACTGTGATGTGCATACTCGTCAACGTACTAAGCGTATTTTAAAAGCACAAGGTGCGACGGTTTATGGATTGGATGATTTATTAACTGAATCTATTGATGGTAGTGGTTATAACGCTGAATTTGGCTTATTAGGATCAAATAAAAGTACAGATGATAGTATTAAGCTATTCCCACATGAATGTACCGATTTAGTTAAAGATGTTCAAGCCCAGATCCTTGATAAATTAGGTAAACATGTAGAAGTGATGGTTTATGGTGATGGTGCCTTTAAAGATCCAGTAGGACAAATCTGGGAATTAGCTGATCCGGTTGTTTCACCAGCCTTTACCGATGGTTTAGAAGGTACGCCAAATGAATTAAAATTAAAATATTTAGCTGATAATGAATTCAGTGAATTATCTGGTCAAGATTTAAAAGATGCGATTGCGTCGCGTATCAAAGAAAAGGATCAAAGTTTAGTAGGTCAAATGGATTCAGAAGGAACAACACCTCGTCGCATTACCGACTTATTAGGTTCTTTATGTGATTTAACGAGTGGTTCAGGTGATAAAGGGACACCGATTGTATTAGTTCAAGGATATTTTGATAATTATACACATGATTAATTGTTTTATTCTTAAATAAGAGATTAAAAGGCTCGAAAGACCCAGTGGTTTTACGAGTCTTTTTTTGCGTAATAGAGCCATATTTGAAGAACCACGGATTAAATATTCCTGATAGATAACTTTATTTTTTTGTTTTCACAATAGATGATTTATAATAGTTTAAGAAAGATTGTGGGGTGGTAACATGCGATATTTAAATAGTCTCGTACAAAAACACTTTATTCCTTCTTTAGCACTTAAGTTGGTTTTAAAAAAACAGGACCTGAAACGTTTGAAATCAATCATCCTTTAAAAACACTCGCTTTTGAGGTTCAAATGATTATCGATCATAATGAGATAAAGATAAAAGTGTTTGAATTACCAGACAGATTAGAGTATTTGCCTTTCAATTTAAACGAGGATGAGGGAGGTAGTTTTGTTAATCAAATACGTTCTGATGTGGATGAAGTGATGCATCAAGTGATTAAATCGTGTTATCAACTAAAGGATTATCGAGAAACAATATTGGATTTTGTTAGGACTGAATGGAATACAAAGTTAGAGACGCTTTGGGCTAAGCATCCAGAATTTTATGTAATGAAGACAGCTAATCGTCAAAAATGGTATGCATTGATGATGCGCATTTCATATCAATTATTGGATCCACAGCAGTCAGGTATAGTAGATGTATTAAATCTTAAAGCACCGCCTTTGAAAATCGTTGATTTAATCGATCATCAGACTTTTTATCCAGCATA
>NZ_BCQX01000168.1 GCF_001552295.1 Globicatella sanguinis NBRC 15551
AGATATGCCTGAACAGAATTTTAAAAGTTTTTGCCCAGCCTTAAACAAAAATAAATTGGTCGCCCATTCAGTCCAATATTGAATTCCTAATGATTTGCTAATGAAAATTGATTATAACGCTTTAATTATTAACGGAATTAACCAAAGTCATCGACCTAAAAAATTTTATTTTAATTCATAAGATCACTATATTGATCAAATTAACTGATATATACTTGATTTAAGCAAAGCGTTATGACTTTAACCATTAAATATTAACAACTTAAAACATTATTTTAATAAAAATCGTAAAATAGTGTCTTTCATCTCTTCAATTTCCACGACTTCTTGATGTCGAATTGGCGCATCAAAAAGATTTTCAATGGCAGACGGCACTTCAATTTGACTAATTTCAGCCAATTTTTCAATTAATTGACGTCCAGATAATTGACTAGTATTAACTTCCAATGCATGTAACACACTTTCTGGGAATTTATAAGGGCTGGCAGTGCCTGCAATGACCGTTATATTTTGTCGATCTTGTGATTGAGTTTCCTTTAGATATCGTTGATATACCGCATATGCGACAGCCGTATGTGGATCAAGAATATAATGATTATCTTGATAAACCTCTTTAATGGTCGTAGCAGTTAAGACATCATCTGCTTCATTAGCATAAAAATCAGTTAATTGTTCTTTAACCGTCTGAGTAATTTGATAGCTTCCTTTTTTAATTAATTGTTCCATCCATTTTTTGGTTGGCTCATCCTGACGCTGATTCAATAAATAAATCAGTCTTTCAAGATTACTTGAAACAAGAATGTCCATTGATGGTGAACTTGTTAAATAGAAAGGACGTCTTCTATCATAGATACCCTCATTAAAGAAATCGACTAATACATTATTGCGATTAGACGCACAAATAAGTTTTTCAATTGGTACCCCAATCAATTTGGCAAAATAAGCCGCCAAAATGTTCCCAAAATTCCCCGTCGGCACCGAGACATTTATTTGATCACCTGATTTAATTGCACCATTTTTTAATAACTGAGCATAACTATATACATAATAAACTACCTGTGGCACTAATCGACCAATATTAATGGAATTGGCACTGGAAAGTAAAAAACCTTGTTTTTTAAGTTGTTTGTTTAATGCTTGATCATTAAATAATTCTTTTACTTTAGTTTGAGCGTCATCAAAGTTCCCATTAACTGCCACTACCTTAGTATTATTCCCCTCCTGTGTGACCATTTGGCGTTCTTGAATGTCACTGACGCCATCTTTAGGATAAAATACCACTATTCGTGTATTGGGTACCTCGCTAAAACCAGCTAGAGCTGCCTTTCCGGTGTCCCCAGAGGTAGCAGTTAGAATGACTATTTCTTCTTCTATCTTTAATTTTTTAGCAGCAGTGGTTAATAAATACGGTAAAATCGATAAAGCCATATCTTTAAAAGCAATCGTATTCCCATGAAATAATTCAAGAATCGATACTTGTTCATTGATAGCTTTTAAAGGGGCAATCAGTTCATTATCAAATTTATCATCATAGGCACGATCCACACAATAAGCTATTTCATCTTCCGTAAAATCAGTAAAAAATGCTCCTAAAACTAATTTAGCGATTGTTTGATAAGAGGCATCTTTTAAGTGGTCCCAATCTAAGTCAATTGTTGGCATGGTCTCTGGAAAGTATAGTCCTCCATCATTAGCGATACCTTTTACAATGGCTTGAGCGGCCGTTAATTTATTCTGATTATTTCTTGTACTATTATATAAAATTTGTGTCATTACCATCCCTACTTTCTAAGAATAATCATACTAAATCCTCATCAAATTGTCACTTAATTCCGGTAAAATTAAGTAAAAAAAAAGACATATTAGTTTTTTTTAGACTAACATGCCCCTTTTCTGCCCCATTCATTTTTGAAGAATGTCTAGAGCCTTTATATATATGGATTAAGCTTCTGCAGCAACTGGATAAACAGAAACTTGTTTATGTTTTTTACCTTTACGTTCAAAGCGTACAACACCTTCAACTAAAGCGTATAATGTATCATCGCCACCGCGACCTACATTGTTACCAGGATGGATTTTAGTACCGCGTTGACGGTATAGGATAGAACCACCAGTAACTGTTTCGCCGTCAGCTGCTTTAGCACCTAAACGTTTAGCAATAGAATCACGACCGTTTTGAGTAGAACCTCCACCCTTTTTAGTAGCGAATAATTGTAAATTTAATTTCAACATGAGACAGCACCTCCTATGGTATAAATTTTGAATTTTGAATTTTGACGAATTCAGGATAACTTTCAGCAATCACTTCTAAAGCAAACACTAAATGTGATAATAATAGTTGTGATTGTTCAGTTTGTTTTTTGGTCAATTCAGTTGGTAAAATTATTTTTAAATAACCCCCATCAACTTCGTTCACTTCTGTTTGAACGGGTACTTGGATCAGTTGATGTAATGAATTTTCGACCGAAATCAGTTGACTTGAAACAGCTGCACAAACAATATCATAACCAGAATCAGCATAACCTGCATGTCCGGTTGTAATAATTTGTTGAATCAATTGTTTTTCATCAACCATTACTTTTATCTTAATCATAATTAAGCGTTGATTGCGTCAATTGTTAATTTTGTATAAGGTTGACGATGACCTTGTTTACGATGTGAATCTTTACGACGTCTGTATCTGAAAGTTACAACTTTCTTTTCACGACCTTGTTTTTCAACAGTCGCTTCAACAGTTGCGCCTTCAACTAATGGAGTTCCTACTTTTGTAGTTTCGCCACCTACTAAGATTACTTCATCAAAAGTAACTTTATCGCCTGCTTCTACATCTAATTTTTCAACAAAGATTGATTGACCAACTTCAACTTTAATTTGTTTACCGCCAGTTTTAATAATTGCGTACATTAAAGCACCTCCTATATTATATTTACGGGTTTCCCCTACACTTAGACTCGCCATGTTAAGTGCCATCAGGTCTTAAAACTCAACTTGTGCGGTTGCAGATGTGGTGCTACACAAATACAACATAAGTATCATAACAAATATGGCCTTCAGTGTCAAAGTTTTTTTCGAAAAAGAAATGTAAATTATTCTGGTGTTGTTAAACTATATTACCCAAGGTCGCATTACCCTAACATTTACAGTTGCTTATTGTTTATATCATTCATCAAAAAGGGAGTGGGCAAGAAGTAGAAAATTAAATAATTTTCGCTTCATCTGCCTACCCCCGCACAGTTGGGAGTAGCCAGAAGTAG
>NZ_BCQX01000169.1 GCF_001552295.1 Globicatella sanguinis NBRC 15551
GGCAACGTCCTACTCTCACAGGACCAAAGGTCCAACTACCATCGGCGCTAAGAAGCTTAACTGCTGTGTTCGGCATGGGAACAGGTGTATCCTTCTTGCCATCATCACCACACAGGTACATTATTTTCTTTAAGTAAACTTATATTAGTTCACTCAAAACTGAATAACTCACAAACCTTTCAACCTTAAATCTTCGTGGTTAAGTCCTCGACCGATTAGTACTAGTCCGCTCCATATATCACTATACTTCCACTTCTAGCCTATCTACCTGATCGTCTCTCAGGGGTCTTACTTCTTACGAATGGGAAATCTCATCTTGAAGCTGGCTTCGCGCTTAGATGCTTTCAGCGCTTATCCTTCCCACACATAGCTACCCAGCGATGCTCCTGGCGGAACAACTGGTACACCAGCGGTGCGTCCATCCCGGTCCTCTCGTACTAAGGATAGCTCTTCTCAAATTTCCTACGCCCGCGACGGATAGGGACCGAACTGTCTCACGACGTTCTGAACCCAGCTCGCGTACCGCTTTAATGGGCGAACAGCCCAACCCTTGGGACCGACTTCAGCCCCAGGATGCGATGAGCCGACATCGAGGTGCCAAACCTCCCCGTCGATGTGAACTCTTGGGGGAGATAAGCCTGTTATCCCCAGGGTAGCTTTTATCCGTTGAGCGATGGCCCTTCCATACGGTACCACCGGATCACTAAGCCCGACTTTCGTCCCTGCTCGACTTGTAGGTCTCGCAGTCAAGCTCCCTTCTGCCTTTGCACTCTACGAATGATTTCCAACCATTCTGAGGGAACCTTTGGGCGCCTCCGTTACACTTTAGGAGGCGACCGCCCCAGTCAAACTGTCCACCTGACACTGTCTCCCGTTGCCTCACAACGCGGGTTAGAGGGTTCATATCACAAGGGTAGTATCCCACCAGCGCCTCCTCGTAAACTGGCGTTCACGATTCTTAAGCTCCTACCTATCCTGTACATGTCACACAAACACTCAATATCAAGTTACAGTAAAGCTCCATGGGGTCTTTCCGTCCTGTCGCGGGTAACCTGCATCTTCACAGGTACTATAATTTCACCGAGTCTCTCGTTGAGACAGTGCCCAGATCGTTACGCCTTTCGTGCGGGTCGGAACTTACCCGACAAGGAATTTCGCTACCTTAGGACCGTTATAGTTACGGCCGCCGTTTACTGGGGCTTCAATTCGAAGCGTCGCTTGCGCTAACCTCTCCTCTTAACCTTCCAGCACCGGGCAGGCGTCAGCCCCTATACGTCATCTTTCGATTTGGCAGAGACCTGTGTTTTTGATAAACAGTCGCCTGGGCCTATTCACTGCGGCTGGTATTACTACCAGCACCCCTTCTCCCGAAGTTACGGGGTCATTTTGCCGAGTTCCTTAACGAGAGTTCTCTCGATCACCTTAGTGTTCTCCACTTGACTACCTGTGTCGGTTTGCGGTACGGGTTCATGTTATCTCGCTAGAAGCTTTTCTCGACAGTTTGATTATCCACCTTCGCTACTTTATTCGCTACGCTTAACAGCTCATCCTTTTAAGTAAAAGCATTTCACTCTTACTAAAACTCACTGCTTGCACATCCTCTTCCATCCGGATGCGTGGAGTCACCTCCTGTGTCCCTCCTTCACTCAATCGATAACATCAAGTACAGGAATCTCTACCTGTTGTCCATCGCTTACGCCTATCGGCTTGGGCTTAGGTCCCGACTAACCCAGGGCGGACGAGCCTTCCCCTGGAAACCTTAGTCTATCGGTGGACGGGATTCTCACCCGTCTTGCGCTACTCATACCGGCATTCTCACTTCTATACGCTCCAACACTCCTCACGGTATGCCTTCGCCGCATATAGAACGCTCTCCTACCACTCTAGTTATTACTAGAATCCACAGCTTCGGTGTATTGTTTAGCCCCGGTACATTTTCGGCGCAGAATCACTCGACTAGTGAGCTATTACGCACTCTTTAAATGATGGCTGCTTCTAAGCCAACATCCTAGCTGTCTGTGCAACTCCACATCCTTTTCCACTTAACAATTACTTGGGGACCTTAGCTGGTGGGCTGGGCTGTTTCCCTTTCGACTACGGATCTTATCACTCGCAGTCTGACTCCCAGAGATGAGTCCTTGGCATTCGGAGTTTATCTGAATTCGGTAAAACTTGCGTCCCCCTCGTTCAAACAGTGCTCTACCTCCATGACTCTTACTCTGAGGCTATACCTAAATATATTTCGGAGAGAACCAGCTATCTCCAAGTTCGATTGGAATTTCTCCGCTACCCACAAGTCATCCAAACACTTTTCAACGTGTCCTGGTTCGGTCCTCCAGTGTGTCTTACCACACCTTCAACCTGCTCATGGGTAGGTCACTTGGTTTCGGGTCGACAACAACATACTCTCGCCCTATTCAGACTCGCTTTCGCTACGGCTCCGTTTCTTCAACTTAACCTCGCATGGTATCGTCACTCGCCGGTCCATTCTACAAAAGGTACACCATCACCCCTTAACGGGCTCTGATTACTTGTAGGCACACGGTTTCAGGTACTCTTTCACTCCCCTCCAGGGGTGCTTTTCACCTTTCCCTCACGGTACTGGTTCACTATCGGTCACTAGGGAGTATTTAGCCTTGCCAGATGGTCCTGGCGGATTCCAACGGGATTCCTCGTGTCCCGCCGTACTCAGGATACTCCTAAAGCCTCAGTCAGTTTCGTATACAGGGCTCTCACCTTGTCTCGCTCTGCTTCCCATCAGATTCTACTACTCACTTCAGTCTTATATCGGAGTCCTACAACCCCATTGTGCATGCACAATGGTTTGGGCTCTTCCCTTTTCGCTCGCCGCTACTTAGGGAATCGATTTTTCTTTCTCTTCCTGCAGGTACTTAGATGTTTCAGTTCTCTGCGTCTTCCTCGCTTACGCGTACTGCATTTAGCAGTGGGTTCCCCCATTCGGATATCTCTGGATCATAGCTTACTTACAGCTCCCCAAAGCGTTTCGTCGTTCGTCACGTCCTTCATCGGCTCCTAGTGCCAAGGCATTCACCGTGCGCCCTTTGTTTCTTAACCACATTTTTGCGCTCGTAAAGGCTCTTCCCCTTTACTCTTATTTTCTCTATATTATTATATAGACTCGGTCAATTCTCGGTTTATTATATCTTTCTCTTGAAATTATATAATCTATATTGATTACTCCTGTTAAAATAATCAATATGGTTTGTTTTGTTATTCAGTTTTCAATGAACTA
>NZ_BCQX01000170.1 GCF_001552295.1 Globicatella sanguinis NBRC 15551
CTTCCCTGAAGTAGGAGTTAATAATCCTGAAATCAAATATAAAGTGGTTGACTTTCCACAACCTGAAGGGCCTAAAAAAGAAATCAATTCATGACTAGGCAAGGTAAAACTAATATTATCTAGGACTTTTTTATCTTCAAACTGCATGGTGACATTTTCAAATCTAACTTGCACAATTACACCTCATCTGTATTCTTTATTGTCTGATTTAACCATTCGATATGTTGAAAATGTTGATTAATCGTATCCCATTTCTTTTCATCAAAGGTATTTAACGCTTTTACCAATTCAGACGCAATATCATATTGCGTTATTTCAACTATTTTATCTTGAGTTAACATGGTATAATCGCCCCCACCAACCGCACGGTATTGAGTGACGGCCAACTGATAAAGCCGCTCTTTTTCTAAAGGTTGATTGGTTCTTTCATCAATCAACTCAATAACTCGTTGTCCTTTGGGTTTGGAGACATCAACGATCGTTTTAAAACCTGAATAAATATCATAATTATAATGGCGTGGTTTAGGAGAAATGTATTCAGGATTGACTATCATTTGCCCTGTCGCATCCAATTCAAAATATTCTAGATTATATTCCATGACCTCGTATATTTCTTGACCCGTTAATTGTATTTTAGTAATTAAATTATAATAAGGATAGGCTTTTAATAAAATTTCATTCGTTATATCGCCTTGAAATTCAGCAAAATGCTCATTAACTAAAGCAATACCACTAAAATCAGCACCCGTTACTTGTAATTGAACTTGATTCAACAATTCTAAAAATGGATGTCCATTTACTCGCGCTAAAAAGATATCATGCGTGGGTTGCACAATAGGCGCATGGCCTAAAACCGTCTCCAACCACGCTTGGCCATTTGATAATTGCGGCTCCAATTGTGGCCGTAATTTATCTAAAGCTGGATATTGCGCTGTTTCATGTAAATAGCCTTCACGATGGATAATTTGATGTTGCTCATCTAATTCTAAAATCACTTCCGCGACAAATTCACCAGCATGACCAGGTTGCACGGTCCAGGTATTCTTCACTTGTTGGTTAATAACCCGATGTTGATGACCAGTTAGCAATACATCAATGCCTTCAATTTCTTGTAACATCTTAGCCCCTTGGTTTTCACCCGTCCATTCTTCTAAAGGTGAGAATGTTTCGAGGTCACTTTCAAATCCTCCATGATAAGCAACCACTACCACATCCACTAATGGACGTAATTCAGCCACATACTTTTTGGTTGTTTCAAATGCATCTAAAAAGATTAATCCTTCATAGTGTTTGGGTAATTCCCAATGGGGGATGTAATGGGTCGTGACCCCAATCACACCAATTTTAATACCCTCTCGTTCAATGATTTGATAGGGTTGGCCAATAAACGGTTGACTATCGTCTTCACGAACAATATTACTTAATAAGATTTGTGAATCAAGCTTCGTTAAGATACTATCTCGATAGTCTGGTCCATAATTAAATTCGTGATTCCCAATGATTTGGAAATCATAGTTCAAAGCATTCATGGCGCGCGCAAAACAACTGCCATCTTTTACTTCTTGGCTACAATAAGTAGCAAAGGAAGAGCCTTGAATAAAATCGCCTAAATCGATGGTGACGACTGGATGTTGACGTTGTTGACGAACAGCTTCTATGGTACCTGCTGTATTAAATAAATTTGCTGTTGGATGTGTCAAGCGATTTAACCAAAAAGCATGAGTATCACTTGTCATCAAAAAACTAATTTTTTTCATTTTTTGCTCCTAATTTCTCCGAAAGTTGCGACCAATAATAAGTTTTATTATATGAAGGCCACCAAACATTTTGTCCTTGGGATGCAATAGCTTCGCCATAAAGTTTAGGTTGATAAGTATGCCACGGCACTACTAGTTTCGGTTTAATTACCCGATTGACTAATAATAAATCGTTCGGGGATGCATGTCCTCCCGCATTCGCTAACACGAATTCCCATCCATAATCCACCACACGACGGACAAACGGTTCATAAGTCGGATCGTAACTACCTAATGGCATGCCATTTGAATGGAAATAAAGGCCCGGTTTCACTGCGAATAGTGCTGTTAAATCTTCAATATCGACTTGCAAAGCGTATTGATGAGGGGCTTCATTAATCTGTTCAATGGTGATACCACCTTCACCAATATACGTCATAGCTAACGGTTGAATTAAATAAGCTTTCATTAACTGATAATAACGTTTATCTAAGACTAATTGACGGCCGTGGCCATTGACGATTCTCGCAAAACGGATTAATCTCGTAATATTTTGAGGATAGCCATTAAAAGCCACTAATTTATCCGTCGCTTTAGCCATTTCATTTTTGAGACTCGTGAGTAAGTGTTGTTCATTTTTAGCCATTAAATTACGCGTCATTTGTTCGATTCTTAAATCCGCTTCGCTCGGCTCTGCCCCCACATGACTGAAAGTCGTACCCTCGATTAATAAAATGTCTGCATCAAATGCTCGTGCTTTTTGTGCCCAGGTCAGTACTTTTTCCGGATGGAAGCCTGATAAGCGAAAATCACCCGAGTAAATCACCTTAACATCAGGAGCTGTAATAAAAATACTCGCCGCACCTAAAGTATCATGATCAACCGGAATAAATTGAATCGTAAAAGGACCATGTTGAATCGTACCAAAGTCTTCAACCGGGTGCCAATCGACATCATACGAAGGTAATAATTCGTTTTCTTTTAAATGCCCATAAAACTCGACCGAGTCTTTTAAAGCATAGATAGGTATGGTAGAACATAGTTGACCAAATGACCCTAAATGATCGAGATGTAAATGAGACAAGCAAATAATCGTCTCCACATCACTATCCTCAAATGATTCCAATTCGACATCTTTTAATGCTTGTTTTGAATAAAGTCCTGGTATTTTAGGTAATTTTTCTTCTTTTAATAATTGTGAGGTCAAGCTATGATTGAGCAAATCATCCACATTAGCCCCTACCATTGCACCAAAGTCTGTAATGATACGATAGTTCTCATATTGTAAACTAATAATGTTGCCACCTATCGTGTTGAGTCCACTCCAAAACTGGATTGCTGTTTCGGTCAATTAAATTCACTCCTTCTATCTGCATACAACTATAGAATACTATATTTGTAGCAAATTAACAGTAATTAATGCTAGAATTTACGTGTTTTTCACAAACAAATTTCGCTTTGATATTCACCCTAGCTCTTCATTAC
>NZ_BCQX01000171.1 GCF_001552295.1 Globicatella sanguinis NBRC 15551
AATCAAAAATATATTAAAGCATCCTTACAATAACAGTTTCGATTTACTTTGTTTTCATGAACAGGCATGAATTATTTCCTAGTTTATTTTGTCTGGGAAACATCAAAGTAGAATCGAAACTTTTTTATATTAAAACTTTTTCTTTGGGTGTTTATCAATGATTTCAGGGTATTTAGTTAGTAATTTTTCTCCTTTATTAGTTAATTTATATTTTCTAATCGTAAATAATTCTCCTAATTCTTCTTCAGGAAAGTGTTCTTGTATTGCTTCAACTAATTGTGCCTTGGTCATCTTGCTAAGGCCATGTATACCTTTATTCTTTAAATAGTTTTTTAATTGACCAGCTGTTTGGAATTCGAGAGATTCCAGTGCACCTAATTCAATTACATAGCCATCTTGTATTAAAGTGTCCATTTCTTTCTTTGCATCTATACCATATTTATATTCAAAATATTTTGAGATAACCGTTTCATTGGTGTAGGTGCCAAATTGTACTCGCCAAAGAATAATGATATGGCCTGGTAAATACCCTCCATCTAGCCGAATCATATTGCGTTTGGGTACTAATTTATTACTGGATGTGTCGACTTCTTCAAGCCAAGCAGCTAAATTACGTTCTGGACTAATATAGGGCATTTCAGGATGTTGAGCATATTTTTCTTTAATTTTATCTAATAAGGTCATTTAAATGTCTCCTGTTTTTTGATTATATTATACTTTATCCCTTCCTAATTAACTAGAAATTAAACGGTTGTTTCGATATAATGAGAAGGTGTAATAATCAAAGAGGAGGAAAATAGATGAGTTATCAAGCCCTATATAGGGTATGGCGCCCACAATCATTTGATGAATTGGTAGGACAAAAGATGATAGCCGAAACACTGGCCAATGCAGTGAGTCATCAACAATTGAGTCATGCTTATCTGTTTACTGGACCAAGAGGAACCGGTAAGACGAGTGCGGCAAAAATATTATCAAAGGCCGTCAACTGTTTAAATCCTCAAAACGGGAATCCATGTAATGAATGTGAAGTGTGTCAAGCTATAACACGAGGTCAAGCAGCCGATGTGATTGAAATAGATGCGGCAAGTAATAATGGTGTAGAAGAAATCCGTGATATCCGCGATAAAGTTCGATATGCGCCGACGATTGCGAAGTATAAGGTCTATATTATCGATGAGGTGCACATGCTAACGACAGGAGCGTTTAATGCTTTATTAAAAACATTAGAAGAACCTCCGAGTCATGTTATTTTTATATTGGCTACGACGGAACCACATAAAATTCCAGCAACAATTATTTCAAGAACACAACGATTTGATTTTCAACGCATTCATAATCAAGATTTAATTGCGCGAATGGAGTATATATTAAATCATAATCAGGTTAACTATGAAATTGAAGCTTTAGAAATAATTGCTAGGACAGCGAATGGTGGGATGCGTGATAGTTTAAGTTTATTAGACCAAGCATTATCATACCGTGAAGATTTAACAATCGAGTCAGCCTTACAAGTATCTGGTAGCATCAGTCATCAAGAGTATGTCCGCTATATTGAAGATGTTTTTGCCGGTGAAGGGTATGATGCATTAAAAATAGTTCAAGATGCTAGTCAAAAGGGAAAGCAAGCAAGCCGTTTTATTGAAGAATTAATTTTATTTGCTCGAGATATTTTATTATCAGCTCATACCAAACAAAATTATACCTTACTGTCAAATGAAGAATTAACAGATTTGTTAGCAAAAGTAGAGGTTAATTTTTATTTCAAAATGATTGATCAGTTGAATCAAGCACAAAATCAAATGCGATTCAGCAACCAACCAGATTTATATTTAGAAGTAATTACAGTCCAATTAGCTCAAAATGCTGAAATAAAGAGTGATGAGGGCACCCATTCTGAAGCGGTTATAAAGTTAAACAATAAAATTATTGCTTTAGAAGAAAAAATAAATGCGTTAGAGCAACAATTAAAACAAACGGCACCAACGCCACCACAGTCAAATCGCTTTGAAGCACCAAGAGTACGACCGCAAACAGCACAACAAGAATATCAGCAAATGACAGAAAAAATTTATGATGTATTGGACCAAGCAACGCGTGCACATATTACTCGATTAAAACAGGAATGGTCGATGATTTTATCAATGATTGCTCCTCAAGAGAGAGTGAAGTTTAATGGTACCGTACCACTGGCGGCAGGTCCGGGTGTTGCCTTAATTAGTTTTTCGAATGCTGCTTTTTGTGGTTTAGTACAACATGATCAATCTTTGGAACAACAGCTCATTAATGTGGCAGAGAAACGATTAGGCGAATCAATGGTTTTTGTCTATATTATTGAAAGTGAATGGCGAACCGTTCGCAATGATTATAAAATCTTAAGAGAAAAAAATGGTGGTAACCCCTTAAGAGAACATTCAATGCACCAAGAACCCACATCCAAAATAAAACCGGAGGGTGTGGATCATTTTCAAGCAGACTCTGACAATCAATCTGCACAAGAGAATGTTGGTCAAAAGAATGTCGGTCAAAATGCCCCTGCAACTATGTCGCGTTCTGAACAAGAGGGGCTGATGAGGGTTGATCATTACCTTGACCAAATGAATGAGGAATCAAAGCCATTAACCCCAGATGAATTAGCTCAAAGAGAAGCCGAACTAGGTGAACCAGCCGTTTCAATCCAAGAGGCGTTTAAACAAAAACGCTTATCAGAAGCAAAATCGAATGAAGATGATTTAGCAAAAGATGAAGCGGAATCAGAAATACCAGATTCAGTCACTCAGGCTATTCAAATTTTTGGTGAAGATAATATTAATATCTATTACGATAAATAAACTGCATAATATTAAAAGAGAGATTAGGAAAAGTCCCAAAATAACCGAGACATATTTCAAAATAATGAGATATTCTTGGTTATTTTTGCATATATACCTTTATTCAAATTTATTCCTTCATGGTTAGATGTGTGAGTCATTTGTGGTTACTCTATTTAAGTATGAGGTGTAATGTTTAGGATCTCACTCAAGTAGTTTTTTCTTCAAATTAAATAACTTAATATTTATTCGATAACTTGTGGGTCAGAGTTAATCATGGAATTTAAGGAATATAATGTGCTAAAATTAGTTTATAAGTAATATTGAGTAATGCTATTTGTAGTGAAGGTGG
>NZ_BCQX01000172.1 GCF_001552295.1 Globicatella sanguinis NBRC 15551
AAACAGATATGCCTGAACAGAATTTAAAAAGTTTTTGCCCATCTCATCATATTGTCATTCAAATATAAAAACAAGGAACTTTTCAAAATATTGAGATGTTCCTTGTTTATTTATGAGTCTTTTTAGTTATTTAGTCGTGTTTGCAGTAAAATACCAAGAGTTTAATGATGCCGCGGATATTATAACTGTATGAGCTAGATAGATTTAATTAGTTTTGTGTGGGGTATTCTTTCATAAATTTTTCCATCCGGTCCATTGCTTCAGCAATAATGTCGTCGCTTGCAGCATAACTTAAGCGGACGTAATTTTCGCCACCCGTTCCAAATGCTGAACCTGGAATTAACGCAACCTGTGCTTTCGTCGCCAGTTCTCTACCGAATTCAAAGCTGTCTTGAGGATAACCGGCAGGGATTTTAGCGAATAAGTAAAAAGCACCATTTGGTTTAATAATTTCAAATCCCATTTTGGTCATGCGTTCATAAATATAATCGCGTCGTTTAATATAGGCTTCTTTCATGATTAGGGCATCATCTTTACCATCGGTTAGGGCAGCAATACCGGCATGTTGTGAGATACTCGTTGCGTTGGTGATATAGTTTTGGTGAACTTTATTCATTTGATTGGTAATCATCAGTGGAGCAAAGTTAAATCCAACTCGCCATCCGGTCATCGAATGGGATTTAGATAATGACTGTACAACGATTGTTTGTTCTGGTAGATAAGTTGCGATGGAAACATGTTTATCTCCGTAAACAAATTCACTATATACTTCATCACTGACGATGAAAATTGGCTTATCTTTTAAAATATTGGCGATTGCTTGCGCTTCTTCATCGTCCCAAGTGATGCCTGTAGGATTGGTTGGGTAGTTTAAGACAATGGCTTTCACGTCGTCACCATGTTCGGCTAATGCTTGTTCCAACAATTCTGGAGAAAGCACAAATTGATTTGGTTCGGTGTTAATATGAACCGGAATACCGCCATATAAGATAATCATTGATTGGTATAAGGTGAAAAAAGGTGAAGGGATTAGTACTTTATCACCAGGATTAAGAATCGCTTTAAAGGCTATTGACAAACCTTCAGTGGCACCATGAGTAACAATGGTTTCTTCTGGCGTATAATTCAATTGATATTTATCATTTAACCATTGGCATGCAGCTTGTCTTAATTCTAAAACGCCAGAGGCATGAGTATAGCGAGTCGCATTGTTATCAATCGCTAGTTTACCAACTTCTTTAATATGGCCAGGTGTCGTAAAATCTGGCTCACCTAAAGTCAATTTGATAATGCCTTCAATTTGATTACATAGTTCATCAAATTCACGGATGGCCGATATTCCAATTTTTTCAACGTCTTCATTAAAGCGGTTTTCAAACAAATTCATAATCTTCACTTCTCTCATTAAAATTTAATTTGGTATTATTGTAACACATTTATGATTGATACTAAAGATACTAGAATTATGTGGAAAAAATTCATCTTTATGTTATAATGTACGAGTGAAAGATTGATAAATAAAGGAGAAGTTTAAAGATGATTTCTGCAGTAGATTTAAGAGCGGGTATGACATTCGTTCAAGATGGCAAATTAATCCGCGTACTAGAAGCGAGTCACCATAAACCTGGTAAAGGTAACACAGTTATGCGTATGAAATTACGTGACGTACGTTCAGGTGCCACTTATGACACAACCTTCCGTCCGGACGAAAAATTTGAGCGTGCTTATCTTGAAACAAAAGAAGTTCAATACTTATATAGCATGGGTGATGTTGCAACCTTCATGGACTTAGAAACATATGAACAATACGAAATTCAAACATCAACGATTGAAAATGAATTGAAATATCTATTAGAAAATATGGAAGCTAAAATCCAATTTTATGGTTCTGAAGTAATCGGTGTTGAATTACCAACAACAGTTGTATTAACAGTAGCTGAGACACAACCTTCAATTAAAGGTGCCACTGTTACAGGATCTGGCAAACCAGCAACGATGGAGACAGGTTTAGTGGTTAACGTACCAGACTTTATTGAAACAGGAGAAGCGTTAGAAATTAATACCTCTGAAGGTACTTATATGCGTCGTGCACAAAAATAATTAATTAAATAAATCAGGAGGCTGATGTAAAATAGAAAAAGAAATTCTATTTTGCATCGCTTTTTTTAATAGGAGGACTGGAAATGTTAACCATTGGATATATCGGAAATGGTAAGAGTACTAATCGTTATCACTTGCCTATTGCTAGAAAAGTAGAGGGCATTCGTATTAAGTCGATTTATCATCGTAGTCAACCGAAATGGCAAACCTTTGAAGATATTCATTATACGACGGATTTAGATGAAATATTACAAGATCCAGAAATTGACTTAATTGTCATCACCACTTATTCAGATTCGCATTATCATTTTGCTAAATTAGTTTTGGAAGCTGGTAAACATGCTTTAGTAGAAAAGCCGTTCACCCATACAGCGAACGAAGCAAGAGAACTTTTTCAATTAGCCGAAGCAAAAGGGCTGATGTTGCAAGCCTTTCAAAATAGACGCTTTGATTCTGACTATTTAACGACACTTAAAGTGATTGAAAGTGGCAAGTTGGGGGATGTTTTAGAGTTAGAAATGCATTTTGATTATTTTAGACCTGAAATACCGGAAAATGTTCATGAATTTAAGGTTGAACAAAGTTATTTATATGGTCACGCTTGTCACACTCTGGATCAGGTGATTGCTCATTTTGGCAAAGCCGATCATATTCATTTTGATGTGAGACAATTACTTGGGCCTAATCGAATGAATGATTATTTTGATATCGACCTTTATTACGGTAAATCGAAAGTATCGGTCAAATCAAGTTATTTTAGAATTAAAACACGTCCTAGTTTTGTGGTTTACGGTACTAAAGGGATGTTTATTAAAGAGAAAAAAGACCGGCAGGAAGAACATCTGAAACATTTTTATATGCCTGATAATCCAGACTTCGGTTTAGATTTACCGGAGGATTATGGGACGTTGACTTATATAGATTCTAAAGGGAATTACCATGAAGAAAAAGTGGTGTCTGAGGTGGGAGACTATAGTCGTTTCTATCAAAATTTGTATGACACCATCGTTAATGGCGCTCCCAAAACGGTTTCGGATGATGAGACCCTTTATCA
>NZ_BCQX01000173.1 GCF_001552295.1 Globicatella sanguinis NBRC 15551
AAAAATGTAACGGATATCGCTAAAAAATTAAATCGGGCCATCTAAACCATTTATAACGTCGTTAATTTTCTTGCCCACTCCCTGCTATTACCTTTTGGAAAATAAGTCCTATTAGCATTTGCAATGTTGTTAGAAATTTTTATGACTATTGCAACCTTCCAAATTATAAAAAGTTGAAAGTAATTGGTTTGTAACTTTAATTTTACTTTTTTCATTATTTTTGTTAGAATCATTATTAAAATATAGATTTCAACATAAACAAGGGGTGCCATATTGGCTGAGATTATACCCTTTATTGGATCAAGGTAATGCTTGCGTCAAGATGTTTAACTCCTTTTTTGTGTTGGTTAAGAAAAGGAGTTTTTTTATGTCAAAAATTAAGACACAAACGTTGATTGAGATTACTATCTGTGCCGCTTTAGCATTACTTATTGATTTGATGATTCCTTCGCCATCATGGAGTTTTAAGGTTTCTGTCAAGATGATTCCAATTATTATTCTTTCCTTACGTCGTGGTACATTGGCAGGTTGCTTGGGTGGATTTTTATGGGGATTACTCCAATACATTACCGGTAATGCGTATGTATTAACGTTAGTACAATTTGTAGTTGAATATTTTGTCGCTTTTGCAGTCATTGGTTTCGCTGGTTTCTTTGCACCTTATATGCAAAAAATATTAAAAGAAGAACCAACAAATCGTGTGAAACAATGGGGGATAGCTTCCATGGCGACAATAGTGGGATCATTAGCTCGTTATATCGTCCACTTTATTGCGGGGGTATCATTCTGGGGGTCTTATGCACCTGAAGGACAAAGTCCATATGTATACTCATTCCTAGTCAATGGGGGAGCGTTTCTATCTGAAACACTTTGCTGTATTATTGTATTAATTTTCCTAACACGTTCATTCCAACCTCTCTTACGCGTAAAAACATCAGGTTATTAATAAATTTTTTTAACGTTTGACTAACTCCTGCATCTTTAATCGTTTAATGATATAAATTAGGAATTATAAGTTATTTAATAATGAAGACCGTGTGACTTAGTTGAGTTGTTTATAGAGAGAGGGGTTAGTGCAACATCTTCGTTCACTAAGTAAAGACCCTTCATCGGAATCTTGATGAACCACTATGAGACTTATATAGAAGAGTAGTTAAGATCGTAATCACGCGTTAAGTGATTGAGGATAATCGGCAGATTATTAAGGTTTTGGGTAAAATCACGTGATTAAGGTCCCATTGATTGTTAAGGCAGTCAATGGGATCTTTATTTTTAAAGTTCTTTGTCAAATGATGTGGGGCACAGAAATTTTGGGGAGTGGGCCGACGAAGCGAAATTATTTAATTTTCAACTTCTTGCCCACTCCCACTTAATTATATATAGATAGTTTTTTCAATTAACTTACTAAGCATGTTCACTATAAACTGAAATTTAGTCTGTTATAATTCCCGCGTGATTGCTCATCACGGACAGTTATGGTAGTTGAATTTTTGTCGTTCAACTGCACCACGGACACTTAAGCCTGTTACCGGCCGTCGTGAAATCGAGCGACGGACACTTCGTGTATTAGAGTCTCTAAGCTTTCAATGCCTAATTCATCCATTCGCTGAGGGAGTTGGCTAATAATTGTTGGGCAAATCATCGGTTGATTATAATTTTCTGTCCCGATTTGAACAGCAGATGCGCCGGCCATATACATTTCTAGAACATCATCTACGGTCTTAATGCCACCTACTCCAATAATCGGTATCTTAACTGCTCCAGCAACTTGATAAATCATCCTTAAGGCAATGTGTTTTAAAGAAGTTCCAGATAACCCACCTGTCACCCCTCCTAAAATGGGCTGTCTACTTTCTAAATTAAAGGCCATACCCGTTATTGTATTAATCATTGTAATTGCGTCAGCTCCACCCTCTTCTGCTGCTTTTGCAATGCTAACAATATCCGTCACATTAGGCGTCAACTTAACATAGATGGGTAGATGAGTCACTGTTTTACATTGTTGGGTTAATTGTTTAACTACTTGTGGATCCGTGCCAAAAGAAATTCCTCCTTCTTTAACATTTGGACAAGAAACATTAAGTTCAATCGCACGGACATTCTCAGCTTGAGAGATTCGTTGACACATCTCGATATAATCTTCTTCTTTGGACCCCGCCACGCTGGCAATTACAGGAACATCATAATTCGCTAAGAATGGTAATTTCTCAGAAAGGACGGTCTTAATCCCCGGATTTTTCAAGCCAACAGAGTTTAACACAGCGTCATCACGGTGCACATATTGTGGTGCTGGGTTCCCTAATCGTTCTTCAAGCGTTGTACTCTTAATCACAATTGCGCCTAACACACCTAAGTCATAATGTTTGGCGAAAGATTCACCATAGCCAAAACAGCCTGAAGCTGGCATAACAGGATTTTTTAAAACGACACCTGGTAATTTTACTTGCAATCGATTCATAGTCTACCTCCTAATAATTAAACTGTGAGTGAATTCCAAACGATTTGTCTATCAACTAAAGTCAGCACACACATCCCACGGACTGTATGGTAATTGACTCAGTTAATTTCCCTCTCATTCATAACCGTTTTTTCATTTTCTCCTCCTATACAAAGAAGACCTCTCCTTCAACGCGGGCATGCGGAAAGAAGAGGTCCTGAAACGGCCACTTTTCATTACATACCTTCCCCGCCTCACAGGACGGTCGTTAAAGGATTGTATTTTTTAGTAATTATACCTGAAATATTTCTAATGTAAAGGTTTAATTTATCGTTTTGAATTAATTTAGTAAGGATGTTCGTAATAAACTGAAATTAGGTCGGGAAGTATGCGGCGTGATTGCTTGCCTATGACAGTTATGGCAGTTATGGCAGTTGAATTTACGTCATTCAACAATGCGACGGAAATTTTTCTCCTTATCTATCACTCCAAAAAGACTAACGATTCATCGATTGACTCTCCTGTTAGCTCCTCCATAACTAAAAATCCTTCCTTCTCATGACTCGGAAAACTATTTTAAAACACAGTATAAAGCACATACATTTTAATTACATAGAATACGGGAGTAGACCAGAAGTAG
>NZ_BCQX01000174.1 GCF_001552295.1 Globicatella sanguinis NBRC 15551
AAGAAGAAACAACTGATGAAGATTCAGAAGTAGCTACTGATGGGTTACAAGATGGTACTTATACTGTTGTTGGTAATCCGGACGAACGTGGTTGGGCAGTAAAACATACTATCGAAGTAAAAGATGGTAAAGTGACATCTTCCGATTTCGACTACTACAATGAAGCAGGCGACAGAAAAACTGAAGATGAAGAATATAACAAAAATATGAAAGACAAAGCGGGCGTATCTTCTAAAGAAGCTATTGAACAATTAAATGCAGCTTTAGTAGAAGGTCAAGAAGCTGAAGTAGAAGTGGTTTCAGGTGCAACACATACTGCAGAAAACTTTGTAAAATCAGCAACAGCTTTATTAGAAAAAGCAGCTAAAGGTGATACTGAAGAAACAAATATTGATGAGGTTGCTTTAGTTGATGGTGAATATACACTTAAATCTAATGAAGATGAACGTGGATGGGCTCATACTTTCACTTTAGTTGTTAAAGATGGAAAAGTTGCAGAATCTAAATACGACATGGTCGATAAAGATGGTAATTTAAAATCTGAAAATGAAGAGTATAATACTTCAATGAAAGAAAAAGCAGGTGCTTCATTTGCTGAAGCAGTTGAAGCTTTAAATGCTGGATTAGTAGAAAAACAATCAACTGATTTAGAAGTAGTTTCAGGTGCAACTAGCACTTATGATGCTTTCGTTGAATATGCTAATTTATTATTAGAAGCAGCAGCTAAAGGTGATACTGAAACAATTGAAGTTGAAGTAGCAGCTGAATAATCTTATTTAACAGAATAATCTTTTAAAGCTAAAACTTTAAAATAATATGAAAAGTCTCAAACTGATTATCGTGTTTGAGGCTTTTTTATGCATGGCATGATGCTGGTTAATATTCTACCAATGTTTAACTTTTAAGTGACAGTATAGTGAAACTTTAGTAAAATGGAGTTGTTAATGTTTTTTAAAAGGTGGAATGTAAAAGAATGTTAAAAAAAGAGAAAGTTAAAAAGCTTAGCTTATTGTTAATGAGTACTTTGCTATTTGTTCCAACATTTTCAATCCAAGCGGAAGAATCAACTGAAGCAGAAGTCGTCACTGGTGCTTCAATCAAAAATGATCAATTACCACTGAAGGTCGTTAAAACACCTTTGTCGCGCACAGAATCATTATTACATACTGCTGTTCAAATTCAAATTTATCATGAAAATCAAGAAGAAGTAATGGACTTGGCTTTTGATTATATTGAACGTATGGAAAAATTATTTTCAACTAATTTAGAAGGATCCGATGTTTATCGTATTAATCAAGCAGCAGGAAAAGAAGCTGTTAAAGTAGCTCCAGAAACGTTTGAATTAATTCAAAAAGCGTTAGAAGTATCCGAATTAAGTAAAGGTAAATTTGATATTACAATTGGAGCGGTGACTAATTTGTGGCGCATAGGCGATGAAGCGGCGCGTAAGCCTGAACAAAGTGAAATTGATGCGGGTCTTAAAAAAATTGATTACCATAAAGTGATTTTAGATGAAAAAAATCAAACAGTTAAATTAGCTGAAGAAGGAATGGTAATGGAATTAGGTGGTATTTCCAAAGGGTATATTGGGAGTGGTGTCGTCAAATATTTAAAAGCAGCAGGTGTTAATACCGCGATTGTCAACCTTGGCGGAAATGTTATTGTGATGGGGACATCTCCATCAAATGAAGAAGGATGGAATGTTGGGGTGCAAGATCCGGATGAAGTTCGTGGTGCGGTAGTTGGTACAGTAAGAATGAAAGATTACACAGTAATCACTTCAGGTGTTTATGAACGCTATTTAGAAGTGGATGGTGTACGTTACCATCATATTTTAGATCCAAAAACAGGTTATCCATTGGATAATGAAATTTCAGGAGTGACTGTTTTTGCTCCCGAATCGGTCGATGGAGATGGTCTTTCAACGTCATTATTCTTATTTGGTATCGAAGATGGAATTGAGTTTGTTGAGAGTTTAGAAGGTGTAGAAGCAGCATTTATCGATAAGGAACATCGTGTGTATTTAACATCGGGTCTAAAAGATAAATTCAAGTTAACGAATGAGGAGTATAAAGTTGTTGAGTAAAGAAAATATCAAAATATTTTTAAAATTCGTTGAGATTCAAACGAAGATAGCCAGTGTATTTCCCATGTTGATTGGAATAATGTGGGCACTTTATCGTTATCAAGCTTTTAATGGCTTAAATACGTTACTATTTATAATAGCGGTATTGTTTTTTGATATGTGTACTACGGCCATTAATAATACAATGGACTATTATAAAGCAAAGTCTGAGCGTTATATCAAAGAAGAAAATGTCATTGGTATCTATAATCTATCGCCAAGAAATATGGTCATCATTCTATTAGTCTTATTAGCGATTGCGATCATTTTTTCATTTATATTAGTCTTTAAGACAGATCCTATATTATTGATTTTAGGTGCGATTTGTTTCTTTATTGGGATTATGTATACTTATGGTCCGACGCCTATTTCAAGAACGCCTTATGGTGAATTTTTCTCCGGCTTTACGATGGGATTTGGTATCTTTTTTCTGGCCGTTTTCATTCAAGACCCTACACTTTTAATTTCAACTCAGTGGAATGTTCCAATGATGACTTTAAATTGGCATTGGTTACATACAATTGAAATATTTATGATGTCGTTGCCTTTAGTGTCCTTAATTGCCAATATTATGTTAGCGAATAATATTCGTGATTTAGATACTGACATCGAAAATGAACGTTTTACACTAGTCTATTATGTCGGGCGTCCTTTTGCAATCATCTTATATCAAGTGTTAAGTGCTTTACCTTGGCTATTTTTCTTATTGTTTTTATTATTAGGTAATTTACCTTGGTGGTGTGCGATTGCTTTTATTGGGGTAATACCTCAATATCGAAGTGTGATGACTTATCGCCAAAATTATATGGAGAAACCAGCTTTTGGTGAAGCGATAAAAAGTTTTATTTTATTTGCTAGTATTTATTTATTGATATTAATTATCGTGAATATCAGCACTTTATTTTAAAAATTCTAAAATCCTAAAGGGTTGTTC
>NZ_BCQX01000175.1 GCF_001552295.1 Globicatella sanguinis NBRC 15551
AATTTTAGAACTTTCAAAAAATAAAAAGTATAGATGATTCTAAATCAAATCCAATAGAAAATATTAAAGAGCATAGATGATTCTAAATCAAATCCAATAGAAAAAATTAAAGACTATATGGTTAGTTATAGCGCCATCCTATTTATCGTTCTATTTATCTTTATCATTAGTCTAGCGATTGACAAGCTTTCGCTGCTACTCCCATTTAATTAAAAATGACGTAAAATATTGTAATTATCTTTAAAATGGGGTAAGTTAAGAATAATAAGAAAAGGAGCCATTGATATGAAACAACCTTTAATCGTTTATAAAGTAGGTACTTCCTCATTAACACAATCGGATGGCAGTATCGATATTCAAAAAATAATTAATATAACAGACCAATTAGCCACATTGCATCAACAAGGTTATCAGTTGGTATTAGTGACTTCCGGCTCCATTGCGGCTGGTTTTAGAAGACTAGGTTTTTCAAAACGACCTACTCGTATTGCAGAAAAACAAGCTAGTGCCGCTGTTGGACAAGGTTTATTAATTGAAGAATATACTAAATATTTATTAAAGCATCAAATTGTCAGCGCACAAGTTTTACTGACACAAGATGACTTTGCTGATCAAAGACGTTATCGTAATGCCGCTAATGCTTTACAAGTTTTAATTTCTAACCAAGTCATTCCCATCATCAATGAAAATGACACCATCGCTGTAGAAGAAATTAAAGTAGGTGACAATGACACGCTTTCTGCTCAAGTCGCTTCTTTACTAAAAGCTGATTTATTAGTGCTCTTAACCGATGTCGATGGCCTCTATTCCGATAATCCAGTGAAAAATCCACAAGCAACATTTTTCGAACGCATTAACGAGATTACCCCTGAATTATTTAAAATGGCTGGCGACGCAGGTACCAATAATGGAACAGGTGGCATGACAACTAAACTGATTGCCGCTAGTTTAGCAACCAAAGCCGGTACACCCGTTTTTATCTGTTCCTCTACCAATCCGAATGCCATTGTAGAAGCTGCTACTCAATCCAATAAAGGAACACTTTTTATTGCCAATGAAGATATTATGGCTCAAAAGAAACAATGGTTATCCTTTTATGCGCGTACTAATGGCAGTATTAACATTGATGCTGGTGCTGAATATGCGATGCTTCACACCGGAAGTAGTTTATTATTAACCGGGATTACAAAAGTTCAGGATTCTTTTCAAGCGGGAGATATTATTTCCGTTTATAGCTTGGACGGTCAACATCTAATCGGCAAAGGTCAGACGCGTTTTTCTCATCGTGAAATTAAAGATAAATTATCTACCAAACAAAATAATGACATTGTGATTCATCGCGATGATTGGGTCACCATTAATTAGGAGGTCTTAAAATGAAAACTACTCAAACCATTTTACAAACCGCAAAAGAAGTGAAAGCTTCGATCAATTTTGCCACTACTGTTCAAAAAAATGAAGTCTTAACCGCAATGGCAGCAGAATTATTAAAAGCAACCCCAAACATTTTAGCAGCGAATGCTGAGGATTTAGCACAAGCTAAAGGTCAAATTGCTGATATTATGCTTGACCGCTTAATGCTGAACGAAGCACGTATTGAAGACATGGCCGCCGGTATTTTAGCGGTAAAAACATTAAAAGATCCTGTCGGAAGAGTCTTAGAGGAAAGAACCTTGGAAAACGGCCTGGAACTCACCAAACGTTCAGTTCCCTTTGGTGTTTTAGGTATGATTTATGAAAGTCGTCCAAATGTAACAGCGGATGTTGCTGCCTTAGCAGTTAAAAGTGGCAACGCCGTTGTCCTTCGTGGCGGTAAAGAAGCTTATCGTAGTTCAAAAGCAATATGCGATGCTTTAAGACAAGGAATTAAACTAGCAGGATTAAATCCAGATATTGTCCAATTAATTGAAGATACTACTAGAGCAAGTTCAAAAGAAATGATGAAAGCTAAAGGCTACATTGATTTACTTATACCACGTGGTGGCGCAGGGTTAATTCAAACTGTGATGCAAGAAGCAACTGTTCCGGTCATCGAAACAGGTACCGGAATTTGTCATATTTATGTCGATCAAACTAGCGATATTACCCAAGCCATAAAGGTGATTGATAACGCCAAGACCAGTCGCCCTTCTGTTTGTAACTCAGCTGAAGTCTTGTTAGTACACCAAGCTATTGCTGAAGAATTGCTGACTCAATTAGCGACTGCTTTCCAAGACCGTGTTGAATTACGTGCAGATGAGCGAGCACTATCTTATTTACCTCAAGCGACATTAGCTAATGACGATGATTTTGCGACTGAATTTTTAGATTATATTATGGCTATCAAGGTTGTCGATTCTGTTGATGAAGCCATTGAGCACATCAATCAACACTCGACGGGACATAGCGAAAGTATTTTGAGTGATGATCCCATTGCCATTATGAAATTTACTGAACAAGTCGATAGTTCATCAATCTATGTCAATGCTTCCACACGCTTTACCGACGGCGGTGAGTTTGGGCTTGGTTGTGAAATTGGTATTTCCACTCAAAAAATGCACGCGCGTGGCCCAATGGGCTTAAGAGAATTGACCAGTTACAAATATATATTGAAAGGTAATCATACGATTCGTTAATCAATCGAAAACAAAAACCCCAACACGAACCATTCTTCACTCTGTCTTGCTTAAATCCAAAATTAGATTTAAGACATCGATAGTGACTTGGTTAATGTTGGGGCTTTATTTTTTATTATGTTAATCGCTTCTGTTTTACTCAAAACTGAACACAAACAGAGCTTGGAACGGGGTTATTTTTATTATGTTGATCGCTTTAATTTAATGTATTTGATTATAACAATTAGTTATCATAAAACATCATGGGTTGGACTTTTTATCATACCCCGTTGGACTTTGAATTAGTTGTCATTAAAATTCGTGAGTTGGACTTTGAACTAGTAATAATAAAAAA
>NZ_BCQX01000176.1 GCF_001552295.1 Globicatella sanguinis NBRC 15551
GCCAGGTATCAACATACATAAGCAAGCGATTATCTTCTAGCTATCATCATTGTCGTGTTATAATGGTAGCTACAATAGACTAAAAGGATGAGTGAAGATGAAGATACATTTATTAGAACCCTTACGAGTATCAAAAGAAAAAATTACGGAACTAGCAGAACCTTTACTTAAGGCAGGCCATGAGTTCACCTATTTTGACACTAAAACGACTGATGTTCAGGAACTGATTGAACGTTCAAAAGGAGCGGATATTGTGATGATTGCCAACAATCCTTATCCTGCTGAAGTGATCAAAGCCAATCCAAAATTGAAGTTAATTGATGTCGCTTTTACTGGAATCGATCATGTCGCTCAAGAAGCTGCTAATGAATTAGGAATTCAAATTGCGAATGCTTCTGGCTATGCGACGACTGCTGTTAGTGAATTAGTGTTAGGATTGGTATTAGCTCTCTATCGTCAAATACCACGAAGCGATGCTGATACACGACTAGCTACTGATTTTCCGGGGCCATTTCAAGGTATGGAAATTAAAGGCAAAACAGTGGGCATCATTGGGACCGGGAATATTGGGATTGAAACGGCAAAATTGTTTAAAGCTTTTGGCGCTAAGTTAATCGGCTATAGTCGCAGTGAAAATGAGCAGGCAAAAGAACTAGGTTTGACCTATCAATCATTAGAGGACGTACTAACAAACAGTGAGATTGTTTCCTTACATTTACCATTAAATGATCACACTAAAGGATTAATATCAAAAGAAAAGTTGGCCTTGATGAAGCAAGAGGCGATATTAATCAATACCGCTAGAGGTCCAGTGGTCGACAATGAGGCACTAGCCGAAGCACTAAATGAAGGGCGCATTGCAGGAGCAGGTATTGATGTGTTTGATACAGAGCCACCATTAGCTAGCGATTATCCATTATTGGAGGCTAAAAACACTATTTTAACGCCACATATTGCGTTTCTTAGTGATGAAGCAATGGTAAAACGAGCTGAAATTGCCTTTCAAAATGTGATTAGTTTCATCGAAGGAAAACCACAAAATATAATGAATTAATGATTGGGTTTAGAGCATCTTTTATTCAATTTAAATGCAGTGATGCAGGGCATCATGACAAGTCATGTCACCTATGCGGTTTGTATTCCTTGTGAATGTGACTGCTAAACCTATTGGGATCGTGGCGAAAAATCTATTAAATCTGCGGTCAGCAACTACACGTGGATTGGATTGTGCAAAAAATCTATGAAATCTGCGGAGAAACACTCCGTCAGTCCATGGTGAAAATCTCCGTCGCGATGAAAGTGTCCTTTGTTCCACAGTGAATTCTCCACGCAACTCACTGGGAACACTCTCAAATTTATTTACAGTTCGAATTATTAACTTGACATTAGAAATAGATTAATTTATAGTGTGAATATAGTCATAACAACATTGACAAGAAAAGTAGATGGATGAAAGTTTTACAGAGAGACTGTCGTGGGTGCAAGCAGTTAAATGGCAATTCATTGAAAATGGTCTTCGAGTTGGCTCTTCGATATTTAGGTGAGTCCGGGTTCGCCCGTTAAAGCGAGCGAGTATGATAGTACTCATTGAGGTATTAATCGTGAGATTAATATAAATTAAGGTGGTAACACGAGCGATCTCGTCCTTTATAAGAGGATGGGGTCTTTTTCTGTTAGTGAAATTGACTAATAATTTCTAAGGAGGAAATAGTATGTGTCATAAATGTAATAAGCATGATTTTGTTGGGAGTTTTTTAAGACCTGAGCAATTAGTCGCGGCTCGACAAGCGTTTAAAGAAGGTAAAATTGATGCACAAGCATTAAGATCTGTAGAAGATCAAGTGATTGAGGAATTGATTAATAAGCAAAAAGAATTAGGCTATGAATTTATTACCGATGGAGAGTTTAGACGCTCTACTTGGCATTTAGATTTTATGTGGGGATTTGAGGGGATTGACCATCGCCCAACAGAAACAGGATTACCATTTGCAGATGAAGTGGCACTAATCGATGACACTTATCTAGTAGGACGTTTAGGATTTAATGAGAATCATCCTTTCTTCGAACATTTTAAATTTGTGCAACAGTTTGAAGAAAAGGGTCATAAAGCTAAATTAACAATCCCAGCACCCGCGCAGTTTCTTGAACAATTAATTATGCCTTTTGCCATTGACAATACGCTTAAGTTCTATGATAGTCAAGAAGAGTTGGTAGAGGATTTAGTTTCGATTTACCAACAATTTATCCAGAAGGCATATCAATTAGGTTTGCGTCACCTTCAATTAGATGATTGTTCATGGGGCTTATTAGTGGATGAGCGAGCTGAAGACTTTTTTGGTACTGACCAAGCAGGGTTAGAAGCAATCAAGCAATTATTTTTAGAGACTAATAATCGAGCGATTAGTCAACGTCCAGAAGACTTAGTGGTAACGACTCATGTTTGTCGCGGGAATTTTAAATCGACTTATGCGGTGAGTGGCTCTTATGAAGATATTGCGGAGTTTCTTTTTGCAAAAGAAGAGGTAGATGGTTATTTCCTAGAATTTGATGATGAACGCTCAGGTGGTTTTGAACCATTGCGTAAAGTTACCGGTGATAAGAAAGTAGTATTAGGATTGATAACGTCTAAACGTCCAGAGTTAGAAGATAAAGACATAATTATCACACGTATCCATGAAGCGGCGCAGTACATTCCATTAGAACGCTTAAGCTTGTCCCCTCAATGTGGCTTTGCTTCTACCGAGGAAGGGAATAAATTAACACAAGAAGATCAATGGAAAAAGCTACAGTTGATTAAAGAAATTGCTGATGAAGTGTGGAGTTAATGAAGTTAAATTTTGATTGCCGGTTCCGATACGATTGGTATTTCGTAATAGAAGCTAAATCTTAACCCGGCAACCATCATCCTAACCGAGACAATTTCGA
>NZ_BCQX01000177.1 GCF_001552295.1 Globicatella sanguinis NBRC 15551
AATTTGACACTATCTATCCTGAGGCATTAATTCACTATTGTCGTCAACATGTGATAGAATTAGAAGCTTATAGTCCATTAGGTGCGGGCGAACTATTTAGCAATGAAACAGTGCTCGAAATGGCTAAAAAATATGATTGTACGGCAGCGCAATTAGCCTTACGTTGGGTGATTGACCGCGATTGTATTCCTTTACCACGATCGACTAATCCCAAAAATATTCAATCAAATCTCGAATTAGAAGGCATTGAGATTTCTGAAGAAGATGCCTTAGTATTACAAAATCTTGCTGGAATGAGTGGTGCGACTCATCCAGATAGCGCGCCGTTCTAATATAATTTAAAAGCAAAAGACGCATGCTATTTTGAGTTGATAAGCTAGATAAAAAGATACTGGCTTAAAGCATTCTTAATAGTATGCGTCTTATTTTAGTGGTAATTATTGTTGATTAAAGGCATCGATAAAACGTAGCATGGCTTGACGCCCAGATTCATCTTGTTTAAAGACACCTGCATCTTCAAGCACACGTCCAAATTTGTTGGTGATTGCTTGTTCGATAAAGCGGTCAATCGTGGTTTCATCATATTCTTTGCTTTTTAATTCTTTTGCCCATGTTTGGTGATATTCAGCCACTTGATTCAAGTCTGCCTGGTCTAATAAATAAGCTTTGATACTATCGATTTCATTGACTAAACGAGGTGGTAATATCGCTAAGCCCATCACTTCTATTAGTCCGATGTTTTCTTTCTTGATATGTTGGACGTCTTGATGTGGGTGGAAGATTCCATCCGGATGTGCTTCGTTAGTTCGATTATTACGTAAGACAATATCCAATTCGAAATTATTATTACGACGACGAGCCACAGGTGTTACAGTGTTATGAGGTGTATCGTCTGTATAAGCAAGAACATCTACTGATTCATCAGAATAATTTCGCCAAAAGTTAAGTAATGCTTCCCCAGCAGTTGCGACTTCATCGCGATTAGCACCATTTAGACGAATAACGGACATTGGCCATTCAACTAATTCCACTTTTAGGGAAGGAAAAGCGTTCAATTTAATTGTTTGATAGGCATTCGCTTTTTCCATAGGGAAGGTATAACGGCCCCCTTGATAATGGTCATGGGCTAAAATTGATCCCCCTACAATTGGTAAATCAGCATTTGAACCAGCGAAATAGTGTGGTAACTGTTCAACAATCGCTAATAAATTGTCCATCGCTTTGCGGTCGATTTTCATAGGGGTATGCTCTTCACTTAAAAAAATACTATGTTCATTGTAATAAACATAAGGCGAGTATTGCATTCCATAGTGACGATTATTCAAATTTAAGCGAACAAGACGATGTTGCTGTCTGGCTGGGTGATTATTTCGTCCTTGATACCCTTCATTTTCCATACAAAGTAAACATAAAGGATAATTAGATTGTTTAGCATTTTTTGCTAAAGCAATTTCTTTTGGATCTTTCTCTGGTTTCGAAAGGTTAATGGTAATATCTAAATTGCCATAATTTTTGTATGGTGCGTTAAATTGGATATTCTTGGCAATGTTTCGAGTTTTAATATAGTCATTACTTTTAGAGAGTTTATAAAAATAATCCGTTGCATCCGCAGGATTATTTTGATATAACGCCCAAAACTTATTGTTTAGTTGTGAAGGAGAGGGTGTCAATAAATCCATTACAGCTGCTTCAAATTGTTCTCGTTGATAGCCGATATTTTCGATGATTCCCTTCTCAATGGCATACTGAGTTAATTGATCCATTAAGGAAAGTAAGTCATTAGAATCACTTACACCTTCTTCTAATTCATTGATTTGAATGAGAGACATAAGACGATTAGTGGTGTATATCCGGTCTAAAGAATCAATCCAACCTTGTTCAATTGCGTTATTGACAAAAGATCGGATGACGCATGAAATGTTAAATTGCATATGCAGCCTCCTAAAATTTTTTACCTACAATGTTATTATACCGTTTACCTAATATTGATTCAATATTGTGAGAATTGAATTGTGATCGTTTAGCAAATTTCAAAAATGTATCTGTTGATTACCAATGTATATTACGTAATTCGGTGTAGTCCGTTTGATTATCGAGAATCATTTTAAGATAGTCTTTGAAAAAAGTTGTTGCATTATCATCGATAAGCTGTTGAATTTTTTCGATGTTTGGAATGTCTTGTAAATCCAAAATATTGATTGGTTTTCCTGCAAAAAAAGCTAAATTAAGTGCTGCGACATATTGTGCCACTTCTTCTAATAGTGGATCATTTTCTTGATACCAACCGCCTTCAATCATTTCGCCATAGACCATTTTGTGACTACTATCGTCGAATAAATGTTTCATGTAGTTTGAATAATCTCGTAATTGCGGGTTGATAATGGAGTTGGTAATAGCATTATCAGTCATCGCTAAGGGTTCTGCTTGGTAAGTAATCGCATTATCTGTAAAGGATATTTTCGAGATATAGGATGGATATGAAGCAAATGCCCCCGTTACAATGTCGGTCATTAGTTTATGATTAGCGGACTCTATCGTCGCATAATGTTGAGCATGAATATGGCCACTTAATGTAAAGGGAGTACCATATTTAAATAAGATGTCACGTAATTCATCAGCATTGTCTAAAGTATAGTTAGCTTCTAAAGCTTGATAATGTGTAACGGTATTATGATGAATCACGGGAATGATGCGCTTATTTTTCTTTTGTGCTAGTTGAAAAATATTATCAATCCATTGGAGCGTCGTTTGGCTAAGTAATCCGTTGACTTTAGGAGCGCCAACGCCGTGAACATCACTATATAGATTACTATCAAGCATCAGTAACCAGTAGTTATGGTTAATAGTAGT
>NZ_BCQX01000178.1 GCF_001552295.1 Globicatella sanguinis NBRC 15551
GGGCTGTTATACGTACCTGGTTATTCGGCGTTTACGAATATAATTTATCTCCTCAATTTTTCCCAAAATAATAACCTCCTACTGATAATACGAACATTAGATCATTATCAGTTTAGGAGGTAATTTTAACATAGTCTATTCAAACCACAACATTTGGTGGAGGATTTTACTTGCCATTAGAAGTTGTTGAGTCCCCAAACCCTTGGAGAAGCTGTTATTCTATTTTATATATCAATATAATAATACAATCCAAACAAATATCCCCAATATTTGTATATTTCGTGTAATGCCCACTTAATATTATTTTTATTGGTTAAATATGAATTTTTATGATCCGATTGTTTTGGATAGGCAGATACATAAATGAATTTTAGGTTTTGGTTGCCTTTTGCTCTTTCAAAGGCCATTTTGGTTCTTCTGGTATGAAAATCACTTGTTACCACTATAGCAGTTTTCCATCCTTGTTGCTCCATTATTTTGATTGATTCTGTGGCATTGGTCCAAGTAGACGTTGCCTTTGGTTCTGCAATTATATTATCAGGATTGACGATATCATCATTAATAGGGGGACGAGCATTTTTTGATTTTGAGTGATGGCCAAACAATCACTTTATTAGAGGTACTATAACCTTGTTCTAAAAGTTCTTTTGCTTTTGTCTCACGGTATAATTGTCCACCAACAACAATAATAATATCTGATTTCTCAGGTGTTTCACCAATATCTAAGGTGAAAAATAAAATAAATGAGGAAATAATCATCGTGATTAAGAACGCTATAAAACTTGCTTTAATTAATTTCATATTGCCTCCTTATTTTCTTTTCATTTATCTTATAATATTTGATGGGGGATTACAAATTTATTTTATTTGCTTAGAATATGGGAGTGATACCATTCATTATTGATGGTTACGCTCCTCTTTATCCAAATACCGATAAATTTTACTCCGACTAATTTTTAGATCAGCTGCCGTTTCTTTAATACTTCCTTGATTTTCTTCAATTTTATAGCGAATAATCTCTTCAATATATTCTTCTAAGCTAGGGTGATTAAAAGATATCACTTTGGTTATTAAATCTTCTCGCATAGGGTGTTTTAATAATTGGTTAAATGCGAACTTCACTTCAGTTTCATTGATGACGCTCCTTTTGGTATTAATGACCAGATATTTAATGATATTGGTTAACTCACCATAATTTTCTGGCCATGGATATTCTTTTAGAATATGCATCGCATCTGATGTATAGGTACTAACGATTCCCTCGTGTATCGCATTCAAATCAAGTGTTAAAATATCGATCATCTCTTCAAAATTTCCTTGTTGCCCCGATAGTGGTTCCATATAGATGCGATAAGCTGAATTCCAGTCGCTACTAAGTTCGGGATGATTATCATTGAGTTCATATGTCGCAATCATTGGTAACGGGTGTTTATTATGGCTTATTATTATTTGCGTTTGAGCATGGTCAAGTTGTTCAACGTTATTTAAGATGATAACGATATTTTTTTGCTTTAATATTTCTGGCCATAACCCCCAAAAAAGCTTATCGATATAGCAACAATCAATTTGATAGATAAGTTGGTTAGAGAGTTGACTTGCTAAAAGGTGAGCAAGTCTTGATTTTAAAGTGTATTTTTCACCATAAATAACGATGCCTGGATAATGAGTAAATAATTGATTAATGTTATGTTTACGACTTTTCTCTTGTACGAACGAGTAAAAGCAATCATTTTGAATTTCATCGCTTAGTTCTTCGATTGTTAAAGTTTTAATAGCCGGATGCTTAATCGATGGGTATAGTGGAAGTATCTCAAATTGATATAAATTAAAAATTAATCCCTTCCAAGTGATAGCGTCGCAGATAACTTGATAACGATTGTTAGCTTTATCAGTAATAACAGTTTTTTCTTCGGTTAAATTTTGTAATTGCTTTTGTAAGGTTTCTGAGTTTAAATGAGGAAACTGAGAAATAAGAATCCGATTTTGTTGATCGGTGACAGCATATTTCACAGATAATTTTTTAGTCAATTGATTTTGAATATGAGCTTGTAATAGTGACTGCTTGATGGGCATCACGATATTTATAATTTCGATAAATTTCGATCGGATAGTGGTCTCATCTAATGTATAGGGGATTTGCTTGACTGGGTATAATTTTAAAATTGAATAAAAGGCAGAACTACAGATGTAATATTGATATTGGTTCAGAATCGAACGTGACATATCTTCTTGAAAATTGGTTAAGGATTTGGTTACGATGGTGGGGTATTCGACATTTAGATGTTGGCATAAATCTAGAGTTAGCTCAATGAATGACGCCTCACCAATTATCACTGTCTTATCTTGGTATTGCTTCATCGTAGTGAGAATTCTTAATAGTTCAAAAGGATTATTTTCCACTTTGAAGACGGGAAGAGTGGTATATTGCCGAATGTCCGTCAATGGATATCCATAATTTAAGACTGCATCAAAATTTTGTTGATGTTGTTCGAGATATTGGAAAGCTTTAGTCGGCTTGTCAGTTAGAATGGTTACTTTAAGATTGTGAAAATCGTTGGCACAGTGCTTGAATTTTTCAACTAAATAGTAGTCAGAAGTGATAATAAGAAGATTGACTTTCATAACAAACCTCCGTGTCTCATTTTAAGACATTTTATCACAGTTTATTAAGAAAATCATAAGTTTGTCGCTTAAAAATTTTAAATTTTATGAAAATGAAAATAAATTCAAAAAACATGGGTTTTCCTGAGGCTGGGCAAAAAGTCCAGTCC
>NZ_BCQX01000179.1 GCF_001552295.1 Globicatella sanguinis NBRC 15551
CCCTATTTTGTAATCACGTACTCTCTTTGATAAAAAATTGGAGATTCCTTTACAAATATGCTCTTACGTGCTATTATTTAAGTATCTATTTAAAAGGAGTTAATAAATATGCGGCAAGGTATTCTTAAATAAACTGTCAATTTGATAGTGGGAACAAATAATTGGATGTCCTTTTTTAGGAGGGCTTAGTTTTTTGTACCCAGTTTAAGAATACCTTTATCATGTGATTCTAAAGTATCCGGAGAATATCTGTATGCTTTGTATGCCTATGGTTATGCATAAAAATCCCAGTGATAAGAGTATTTATCACTGGGATTTTTATGCCCTTTTGGGCTTTTGAATGGAGGAAAATCACATGAAAATTATTAATATTGGAGTTTTAGCTCATGTTGATGCGGGAAAAACTACCTTAACAGAAAGCTTATTATATAACAGTGGAGCGATTACAGAATTAGGAAGCGTGGACAGAGGTACAACGAAAACGGATAATACGCTTTTAGAACGTCAGAGAGGAATTACAATTCAGACGGCGATAACCTCTTTTCAGTGGAAAAATACTAAGATTAACATCATAGACACGCCAGGACATATGGATTTTTTAGCAGAAGTATATCGTTCATTATCAGTATTAGATGGGGCAATTCTACTGATTTCTGCAAAAGATGGCGTACAAGCACAAACTCGTATATTGTTTCATGCACTTAGGAAAATAGGTATTCCCACAATCTTTTTTATCAATAAGATTGACCAAAATGGAATTGATTTATCAACGGTTTATCAGGATATTAAAGAGAAACTTTCTGCGGAAATTGTAATCAAACAGAAGGTAGAACTGCATCCTAATATGCGTGTAATGAACTTTACCGAATCTGAACAATGGGATATGGTAATAGAAGGAAATGATTACCTTTTGGAGAAATATACGTCTGGGAAATTATTGGAAGCATTAGAACTCGAACAAGAGGAAAGCATAAGATTTCATAATTGTTCCCTGTTCCCTGTTTATCACGGAAGTGCAAAAAACAATATAGGGATTGATAACCTTATAGAAGTGATTACGAATAAATTTTATTCATCAACACATCGAGGTCAGTCTGAACTTTGCGGAAAAGTTTTCAAAATTGAGTATTCGGAAAAAAGACAGCGTCTTGCATATATACGTCTTTATAGTGGCGTACTGCATTTGCGAGATTCGGTTAGAATATCGGAAAAGGAAAAAATAAAAATTACAGAAATGTATACTTCAATAAATGGTGAATTATGTAAAATCGATAAGGCTTATTCCGGGGAAATTGTTATTTTGCAGAATGAGTTTTTGAAGTTAAATAGTGTTCTTGGAGATACAAAGCCATTGCCACAGAGAGAGAGAATTGAAAATCCCCTCCCTCTGCTGCAAACGACTGTTGAACCGAGCAAACCTCAACAAAGGGAAATGTTACTTGATGCACTTTTAGAAATCTCCGACAGTGACCCGCTTCTGCGATATTATGTGGATTCTGCGACACATGAAATCATACTTTCTTTCTTAGGGAAAGTACAAATGGAAGTGACTTGTGCTCTGCTGCAAGAAAAGTATCATGTGGAGATAGAAATAAAAGAGCCTACAGTCATTTATATGGAAAGACCGTTAAAAAAAGCAGAGTATACCATTCACATCGAAGTTCCACCGAATCCTTTCTGGGCTTCCATTGGTCTATCTGTAGCACCGCTTCCATTAGGGAGCGGAGTACAGTATGAGAGCTCGGTTTCTCTTGGATACTTAAATCAATCGTTTCAAAATGCAGTTATGGAGGGGATACGCTATGGCTGTGAACAAGGATTGTATGGTTGGAATGTGACGGACTGTAAAATCTGTTTTAAGTATGGCTTATACTATAGCCCTGTTAGTACCCCAGCAGATTTTCGGATGCTTGCTCCTATTGTATTGGAACAAGTCTTAAAAAAAGCTGGAACAGAATTGTTAGAGCCATATCTTAGTTTTAAAATTTATGCGCCACAGGAATATCTTTCACGAGCATACAACGATGCTCCTAAATATTGTGCGAACATCGTAGACACTCAATTGAAAAATAATGAGGTCATTCTTAGTGGAGAAATCCCTGCTCGGTGTATTCAAGAATATCGTAGTGATTTAACTTTCTTTACAAATGGACGTAGTGTTTGTTTAACAGAGTTAAAAGGGTACCATGTTACTACCGGTGAACCTGTTTGCCAGCCCCGTCGTCCAAATAGTCGGATAGATAAAGTACGATATATGTTCAATAAAATAACTTAGTGTATTTTATGTTGTTATATAAATATGGTTTCTTGTTAAATAAGATGAAATATTTTTTAATAAAGATTTGAATTAAAGTGTAAAGGAGGAGATAGTTATTATAAACTACAAGTGGATATTGTGTCCTGTATGTGGAAATAAAACACGATTAAAGATAAGGGAAGATACTGAATTAAAAAAATTCCCCCTCTATTGTCCGAAATGCAGACAAGAAAATTTAATTGAAATAAAGCAGTTCAAAGTAACTGTGATTACAGAGCCAGACGCAAAGACGCAGAGCCGATAAAATGAGATTAATACAATCTCATTTTATCGGCTCTTTCCGTTATGTATGGATTCTTTTAAT
>NZ_BCQX01000180.1 GCF_001552295.1 Globicatella sanguinis NBRC 15551
CAAACTAAATAAAAAGAGGTAGCCGCAAGAAGTAAAAACACTTGGTACTACCTGTCGCTATCTGCTAATGATTATGTTCTTTAATTTTAGATAAATTTGACTTTATGATAAAACGGTTCCCCTATTCGCCATCAAATTGTTCGTCGTCCTCCGCGTCATCATATTCATCATCGTAATCGCGATCTTCCCCATCATATTCATCAAATTCGCTATTGTATTCTTCATAATAATCATAACGATACTCATTGTCGAATTCGTCATCATAATCTTCATCGTAGAGGTCATGGGTCTCACCAAAAATGACAGTGCCTTCTTCTACATCTGGCAACATTGATAAAAACTCCGCCATTCTTGTTGGTAAATCTTGATCGCGCCCATGAAGGCCTTTTTCTATTTGAATTGCTTTTAATTTTTCTGGGGTGACATCTGCACCGGTTTCATCCACTAATTTTACGCCTTCGATTTGCTTACGAAACGCTTGGCGTATTAAGGCCAAATAAGCACCACGCAGTTCTTCCCGTAAAATTTCTTCTGCTTCTGTTAAGTCGCGTGTTTTTGCGATACTTGCTAAATAATTAATTCTTTCTAAAATCATTGCCATTGTCATTTTATTTCACCTCTTATTCAAATGTTCATGAGAGTATAATACATCATCTCGATTTGAATGTCAAATATAGTCAATGTTAAATTGAACAAATAAAAATTCGAGGTTTTAGCGGTCAAAGCAAAAATCTACTGATTTTCCCCTTAGTGCCATCCCCTCGAATCATATCTGATTATTATATTATTTTTTAAGAAAACTCATAAGCTAATAATTTGGTTACTTTAATATCGCAAGGTTGACTGATTGCATCTGCTTGGAAAGTTACTTCAGAATTAGGATTATCGGCAAAATAGCGCATCGACATAGTTTTTGCTCCCTCATTGATGAATAATTCTAAAGAACTAGTATCTAACCAAATATCTAAGTGTGAAATACCCTCTTTTAATAATACCGAGCGCGTTTCAGCCTTTTTGGTATGCCAATTATTACGTTCAATAGTTAATTTTTGATTAAGCATTTTGTATTGAATATGTACGGCTTGATCAATCATAATATTGAAATCAGACGACAAAGTATTTATTCCATCAATTTGAATTCTTGCCGGATTTGATAAGGGCAATTCGATTAAATCACTACGATCCCATTTAATTGGTTGTGCTTCATTTGATAATAATGCATTGGTTTCAACTATTGGTCGTTGCATTAATCGATTCTCTACTAGATGTAAACTTCTTGGCATTGATAGGTGATGAATCCACTTATCACGATGCGTCGGCACTGCCTCTTCAACTTCTGGCCACATCGTGCCCATCCACGCATATTGAATAATCCTACCATCTGGTGCAGTAAATGTTTGTGGTGCATAAAACTCAAACCCACCATCGACTTCAGCTAAATTGCGCGCTGACTCCGCTTCAGGAATGAATTGTGCCTGTTCATTATCCCATTTACCAACTACATAGGTTGTGTTAAAAATATTATGATAACGATGCCCTTTAGGTTCTAAACCTTGCGGTGAAAATATAAATACTGCTTTCTCTTCACCTGTAACTTCATCTGTTAAGAAAATTAAATCAGGACATTCCCACATATAACCGAGCGGCTCTGAAAATTGTAGAATAGAGCCACGGTATTCCCAGTTCATTAAATCTTTTGAGAAATAGGCAATCGTATCACCCGTAAGATTTTCTCGTTGAGCCCCTAATATCATCCACCATCCAGATAATTGTTCATCCCACCAAATTTTTGGATCACGGACATGTCCAGTAAATCCTGGTGCTTGCTCTAAGATGGGTCCATGTTTTTCAAAGTTAATTCCATCTGAAGAAGTAGCTAAACATTGATAACTTCTTCTAACATCATGCTCATCTTTCGTATTCCCTGTATAAAATAAATACAGTTGTTCATTATGAACGATTGCACTTCCGGAATATACGCCATTTTTATCAAACCAATCGTCTGATTTTAAAGCAATAGGTAATTGTTCCCAATGCATCATGTCTTTGGAACGTAAATGCCCCCAATATTTTGTTTCATGATTGGTGTTATATGGATTTAACTGATAAAACACATGATAATATCCTTGAAAATAACACAAACCATTTGGATCATTAAGCAATCCTTCAATCGGTGTAATATGGAAATGTTGTGCAAATTTCCCCTGATTTCTCAATTAATTCATCCCTTTCTTAAAACCTTAAAAATTAAATAAGTCTTACTCATTTTTATTACTCGTGTCTTCCTCCACAGTTTACCAAACTTAAACTAGTAATTACCATTTCAACTTTGCTTTTATAATTAACAATTAAAAACACGAATGAGGTTGGGGCTGGGCATAAACTTGATAAATTTAGTCAAAATCATTGTGCGTTAATTAAAAGCGCAGGGGTTGAGTGGTCTCAAACT
>NZ_BCQX01000181.1 GCF_001552295.1 Globicatella sanguinis NBRC 15551
CCTACCCCCGCACAGTTGAAGTTGACAAAAGTAAAAATTGAATAAACTTCACCTCGTTTACTAGCTTCGCACAATCAAATTTGTATTTCTTTAATTCTTAGGTAAAAACTTCTCACCGAAGATTTTACAATTAACGAGCCATCACTCGATAGAAGTTCTCCATTATACGTCTCTTCTCTAATCTAGCATACTTTGCAAAATTTACTATTTGCTCATTTTTTTATTCATCATTTTATATCATCAATTAAAATTAATTATGGTTGATAGTTCTACTAAGACGTTTATTTGCCAGCTTCCTCTTCTAATTGACGTTTTATTTCATCCCAATCAATCTCACGACCTTTGGCATAATATTGACGGTCATATTCACCGATTTCTCGCACTACGCGACAAGGATTGCCATAGGCAAGAGAATTAGCGGGCACATCTTTTGTCACAATACTACCGGCGCCGATAACACTATTATCACCTATTTTAACCCCCGGCATTACCATTACGCCCGTACCTAACCAACAGTTTTTGCCAATATGAATCGGTAAATTATATTGATAAGCATGGGATCTTAAACCGGAATCGATGGGATGAGTGGCAGTCGATAAAACCACATTAGGTGCTAGCTTTGTATTGTCACCAACATAGATATGGGTATCGTCCACGCATGTTAAATTAAAATTAGCATAAACATTTTTGCCAAAATGAACATTATGTCCACCCCAATTGGAATGAAATGGCGGTTCAATATAACAACCTTCACCAATTTCAGCAAACATTTCTTTTAGTAAAGCAGCTCGTTTCTCACCTTCAGTAGGACGCGTTTGATTGTAATCGTATAATAATTCTAAACATTGAAGTTGTTGGTCCATAATACTTGAAACATTCGGTAAATATAATTCTCCTGTATGTAGTTTTTCTTTCATTTTAAATCACCTCTACTTATCGTTACTTTTCCATCATATCATGCTTTGGAATTGCTTTCAATAATTCTAAAGGTTATCTATTGCATCACGGATTTTTTGATGTTATATTGTAAAGTAATAAAATAATTAGAATTTGGAGAAAATTATGTTAAAAAGAAGAAATTTTTATGCTCTATCCCTGATGTCATTTGGGATATTCTTTGGAGCAGGTAATTTAATATTCCCACCTTCAGTAGCACAATTAGCAGGAAGTAATATTTGGTCAGCTTATTTTGGCTTTTTAATAACCGCCGTTATTCTACCTATTTTAGGTACTATTACGGTCGCCAAAACCGATGGGCTGTTAAACTTGGGTCGTAAAGTAGACCCGATTTTCGCTTATATTATCACTATTGGTATTTTATTAGCGATTGGTCCAGGACTTGCTATTCCAAGAACTGGTAGTACCTCCTTTGAAATGGCCATTAAACCTTGGTTAAATAGTGAGATGTCTACTACAATGCCACTCATTTTATATTCAGCTGTTTATTTTGGTCTAGTAGCACTTCTTTGCTGGACGCCCAATAAAATTATCGATCGGATTGGACGGTTTTCTACGCCGGCACTATTAGTTTTAATTTTATTATTGACAATTTTAGCTTTTACTCATCAACAACCGACACTTTTAGAGCCTTCCCATGGTTATGAAAAAGCCGCTTTTACAACTGGTTTCTTATCAGGTTATAATACTTTAGATACTTTAGCGGGATTAAATTACGGATTACTCATCGTGACAGCAGTACGTAATCTTAAAGTAGATGAATCAAAAATCGTGAAAGTAGCAACTAAAGCAGGTATCGTTGCCGGTATGGTGTTAGCACTTGTGTATTGGTGTTTAACGATTATTGGTCAATACGGTGCAGACAAGGTAGAACTTGGAGCCAATGGTGCCAATATTTTAGTGGCGGCCAGTACTTTACTTTTAGGTAAATTTGGCACGCTTGTTTTAGGTATCATCTTTGTATTGGCTTGCTTTAATACTTGCGTAGGTTTAATTACGTCCATTTCACAATTTTTCCATCGTATTTTACCACAATTGAGCTATCATACTTATGTGGTGATTTTAACTCTATGGAGTTTTGCTTTAGCTAATATTGGTTTAGATGGCATTTTAACTTATTCAGTCCCTATCTTAGTACTGCTTTATCCGATTGCGATTACGCTAATTATTTTAACCTTAACGGATAATTGGCTTCATCATAGTCAACTAACTTATCGTATCATTGCCTATGTTGTTAGTTTTATTAGTATCATAAATTCTTTAGTTAGTATGGGAATTAAAATACCAATCTTAACCGCATTAACTGAGGCTTTGCCGCTGGCTGATCAAGGTCTCAACTGGATGTTGCCAGTCATTATTCTAATGATCATTGCTTATTTTACGACTAATCGTCAAGCTGTTCCTAACTAATTTGGCAAAGGTCAACCCTTAACAAAACGAATGAACTGCCCCCGATCAAGTAGACAGGAGGCAGTTCATTTA
>NZ_BCQX01000182.1 GCF_001552295.1 Globicatella sanguinis NBRC 15551
TATTTGGCAATAGGGAATTGCGTTAAACGGCAATTAATTTTGTATGCCACTTGCCATCACTATCTACTCATGAATTAATGACTCTTTATAACGGAAACTATCGCCTCTAAACATTAATAAATGGGAATGGTGAATGAGTCGATCAATAACGGCTTCCGTTAATACTGGATCTCCAAAGACGTGATTCCATTGCCCAAACTGAAGATTCGTTGTGATGATTAAGCTCTTGTTCTCGTAACACATAGAAATGACTTGAAAGAGTAATTCTGCGCCCTCTTTGTTGAGAGGGATATAACCTAATTCATCTAAAATTATCGCGTGTTGCTTGTCTAGCTGTTTCATAAACTTTGGTAGCTGTCCTTGTTGATTTGCTTCTATAAGCTTGTTAACTAAGCCTGCCACGGTAAAGAACTTCACCTGGCTGCCATATCTATGTATGGCATTTAGGGCAATGAGCGTAGATAAATAAGTTTTGCCCGTCCCAACACCTCCATAAAGAATGAGATTCTCTTGTCTCTTAATGAAATCACCCTGAATAATCGTATCGCGGTCGATTCCGTGCGGAATCTGAATATGTTCCCACTGAAAAGGCTGATGGCCTGTTTTAGGTAGTTGCGCTTGCTTCAACAGTAAGTTGACTTTGCGCTCTTCTCGATGCTCTATTTCCTTTTCAAACAACTTAACCAAGTAAGTTTCATTTGACTCGGCTGTCACCTCGTGGTAATGTTCTCGAATCCAGCTGAGTTTTAAGCGTTTGGCGTATTCTATAATTTGATTATTCACGCGCTCCACCTTCTTTCGCATAGAGGGCGTCATAATGATCAAGTCCTCTTGTGATATCAGGCATATCCGGTAAAGACATTTGTGGCGTGTATGTTGAATAATCCTCTTGATTATTAACGAGTGAATAGAATCGATGTTTAATTTGATCAACACTTGGATGTCCTTGTGCTGATACATCATTTAGCGCCTGATTCAGTAGCGTGAAATCATCATTTTTAAGTAACGTACCTAATAATCTTAAAGCTTCTTTTTGCTCATCTTCTGTACAAGCTTTTAAATATCGCGTCCATTCTTCTGGGAAATGATCATAGATACTGGTGTACTTAATCGCTCGTGGTCGTCGAGATAATAAATCAAGATAGGGTTGCCAAACCATTGATTTTCGTCTAACACCATAGAGTCTCGAATGATGAATCACAGCTTCATGTTGCTCATTTAAAACACTCACTGAATGATATGTGATCGCAACGGTTAACTTATCCCCAGCGAATCGAGGCGAACTTGAGTATTGTTTTTTATCCACAGTAATAAAACCATATTTATCAGCTTTAACTACTTCATAACGTACGCAATCAAATGATTTCTCCGGAAGGAGAAGCCATTGTGCGCAATCCTCTTGATAGAGCGTATCTATTGGCACATCCTTTTTGTAATGAGAACGATCACGATCATCCTCAGCTTTTTGCCATAACGTTTCATTAAATTGATCTAAATCTTCAATATGACATTCCGGTAATAAGAAATTATTCCTTACATACTTCACCATCGCTTCGACATGGCCTTTTTCGTTCCCCTTACCTGGATTACAAAATTCATAATGAAAGCCATAATGCCCCACAAAGCGTTCAAACACATCCGTGAGCTTTCGCTCTCCTTTGCCTAATATCTTTTTCACTGCCGGTCTAAAATTATCAAATCGAATGGTTCTCGGAACCCCACCCATATGATGAAACATACGTTGTAAACCTTCGAGTAAACACTCTGCATTTTCCGAAGGAAAAACCTGAAAATAAAACGTATTACTGAAAGGAAACGACATCACCAAATAGGGTAACTCCATCGATTCTGATTGATAAACAAAAGGAGCCGTTCCGAAATCCACTTGGGCTGTCCCCGGGATAGATTCTAAAGGTAAAGCCGCTTGATCAACCATTGTTTTTAATTCTTTTTTTCGTTTAGAAACATACTGGCGAACACTTCTCTCAGACCCTTTAAAATCATGCTCTTCCACAAGCTGTTGAAATAAACGTTTCGCCGTGCGGCGATATTTCCGTTTCTTTTTAGAATCCTCATTCAACCATTCATCAAGAATTGGTTTTACTGGATCCATGACAGGTGCCTTTCGGCACTGAGGTTTCTTAACTTCAAAGTCTTCTTGATTGGCATATTTTTTTACTGTACGAGCATCGAAACCTGTCTTTCGACTAACACTTGCATAACTTTCATCTTTTTGATTCACTTCATATCTGATATAATTTACTTCAGCCACTGTTAACATCTCCTAAATATCCTCCTGTCAAACGTTATTGGTCTAACGAGGAGTTTAAAGTTGTTTTTGAGTGTTGGCAAGTGGTTTTTTGTATATTTTTGGTCGAATTTGACCAACATGAATTAGCTGCCGTAAACTACATTTCAATTATGCCATATACA
>NZ_BCQX01000183.1 GCF_001552295.1 Globicatella sanguinis NBRC 15551
AAAAAAGTACTTGCAATTGATAACTTAGAGGTATATAATATATTTTTGTAACGGGCTGTTAGCTCAGTCGGTAGAGCAACTGACTCTTAATCAGTGGGTCGCGGGTTCGATCCCCTCACAGCCCATTCTTAGCACAGAAGCCAATTTGACTATAATTGACTTTTGTGCTTTTATGTATTATAATAAAGACATAATATTAAGGGGATGTCATGGTTTCGACAGGTATTGTTCGAGCTAATGACGCGTCAGGAAGGCAGTGACTTCCTAAAAACGCTACAGTTAAATATAACTGCAAACAATCAAAACAATAATTTCGCTTTAGCAGCCTAAAAACCTGCAGCGAAGATCACCCTGGTATCGCCCATGTACTCAGATCGTGGTCTCAAATTTAGTGGGATACGTTTTAACTTTCCGTCTGTAAGTTAAAAAAGAGATTATCAGACTCGCGATAGCGGATGCCTGTTTGTCGGCTATGCAGTAGCTAAATCTTAAATGGATAAACTATTGACGTAGACTCATTGGTGACGAGATATTTGGACAGGAGTTCGAATCTCCTCATCTCCATTATAGCTTTACTAAGCATTGCTAAGAGCCTTCAAACCCCGGTTTGAAGGCTCTTTTGCTTTTTACACTTTGCCAGCAAATGCTATAAAACATTACCAACCATTACCATTTTCATTACTACTGGAAAAAGGGTAATGGTTTTTTATTTCTGTATATCTCTTTGTTCAATACCCTTTATTGTTCCTTCAGGTAATGAAGAGTATGCCTCACTTATTAACCTTGGCTGGGTTATTTGATTCTCAACAATTATATTGATAAATTTTAATAGAGTAACTGCCTTATCCTTATTATCTGACATATCAATTTCTCCAGGATGTACAGCATTATTACCTATAACACGTACTGCATCTAAAGCTCGCTGAATAGTTACAGGCAGTCCTTTTGATACTAAGTCACCTATTTTATTGTTTAAGTCTTTCCCTTCGGCTTTTAGTTCACCCATAAGAAGTTCAATGGCTAAACGAGATAAAGCAGCTGACGCTCTAGGAGAGTCGTCTAAAATAAGTGAAGCTTCATCAAAAACTTCTCTTACATTAGAGGGCATATCAGGGTTTGGATCCTCATCAACTGTTGAAGTTCGAGGATAAAGAAGAATCTCATAATTCTTTTCTTCTGATTGCGACGGATATTTACTTTTAAGCCATATTGATGTTTTTGAACATGCTTGGCACCTTGCTACTACTACAAAATTATATAATTCAGTATTTGGTTCAATTTGATGTTGAAAACCAGCCTGCCAGTCATGTGATGCTATTCCTTTACAATAAGGACAATTAAAAGCAGGGGAAGCTCCTCCAGGAACACCTGAGTTAATACGATTACTGGAAAATAATTCTTGCATTAATACACCTCCTTTAAAATATTAATAATAATTTCTGGATATTTTATCTACTATTCTAAAAACAGTAAAGGTATAACTGTAACTTCTAGTTTTTAGATACCATTCGTATCGGTTTCTAATAATTTAATTGTAATGGCTAAAGTACCCCATTTTTTTCTTGTTCTGGACTGTATATTTCATACGTCTGTTGAACCATTAAATCGATAGAATCTCCAACAGTATCAAAATCACTTGCCGGTATAGTTTCATACATTTCTTTGAACGTCGGGAATTTTCTTAACTCAAGAACTTCTACAGTTAAAGTTTCACTGTTCTCAGGTACTTTTGTAAATTTTATTGGATCACCTATACTAATTTTTCTTCTTTTCTCATCATTCAATCTAACTTCAACAGTCTTTTTACCAGATTTTATTGAATTAAAAGGTGATTCGTAAAGTCCCATAGTATGCTGCATTTTCCCACTCCTTAATTTTCCATAAACTTCGCAAATTTGTCAGCTGTGTCTTTCTTTTCTTCTTTTGTGATATGAGCGTAGATATTCATTGTAGTTAATATATCAGAATGGCCTAGGCGTTCTTTAACGTCTTTCATAGGCACACCCGATTCAAACAGTAGGGAACAATGAGTATGTCTAAAACCATGTATATTGACGAATTCAAGACAGTTATTTTTGCATACTCTATAAAAGTAGTTTCTAGGAGAAGAAGGATCTAAAAAGGTATTCTTCTCATACTTAGAAAAAACGAGTTGAGTAGGCTTATTTGCGTTATGTCCAAAAAACAATAAACTTTATATTTATTATAACGGAAATATCATCGGTAGTCATCCTATCACCAATCAACCGTTCAACATAAAACCAGAGCATCAATTGTAATATGCAAAACAGCAGGATGAAACAAGTAACTTAGAAGCAGCGACAGAACTGAGTCTTATCTCAAGGGAATTAGGAGGCATCCGTTATGACAATCTATCTTAAAGTACAA
>NZ_BCQX01000184.1 GCF_001552295.1 Globicatella sanguinis NBRC 15551
CTATCCAAGAATCAATAAAGAAGTAGCCAATATTAATTTGACCGAATTTATTGAAGTAGACACCATGTCTGAAAGAAAAATAAAGATGATTGAATTAGGAGAAGCTTTCGTTGCTTTACCGGGAGGACCTGGCACACTTGAAGAAATTACCGAGGTCATCAGTTTAATTCGTCTAAACCTTATTAACAAAGAGTGCTATTTAATGAATATTCATGGTTACTACAATCATTTAGAAATATTTTTTGATACGATGGTTAAGGAAGGGTTCATGACCGTTGAAGAACGGCAAAAGATTCATTTTGTTGAGAGTATTGGTGAATTAGAACTGTTAATTGAAAAACATTAATAAAGAGGGACTTAATCATGAGTCGAAGTAACAAACGAGCACAAGTTAAATACTTTTGCTAGGGTTACTAAGACTGTGTTGGTTAAGTCCATTTTTGATTTTAGCGATTATAATGATTGTATTTATGAATGATACGCTAAATTTTCTAAATAGGTCATCCCCTTGATAATATCGTCTGCTGTCAGGTCTTGTTTAGCTAAAATAAAACTCTCATTATTTGCCGCTGCATATGTAGCAACTTGATGTATTTTGTTAGGTAAATCTTCCATCACACCAAGTTGTTTTAAGGTAGTTGGAAAATGATTGGCTTGGTAAAATGGTAAGAGGGTATTCAGTTCTTCGTGATTACCTAATGTAGCAATTTGTACCAAAATACCATAAGCTACTTTGACTCCGTGTTCAATTGAAGCCGTTTCAGGTAGGAGTGTGAGCCCATTATGAACAGCATGAGCCCCCGCGATTCGTCCATATGATCCAGCAAAGCCACCTACACTAGCAGCGATTAAAAATATAGTATCTGCAATTCGTTGAAACGCATCTGATATTTGATTAGATTGTAAACTTTCGATCGCTTTAGCACCATCATTTAACAGAGTTTCCCTTGATAATTGAGCACTGCTTAGACCAAGGGAAATGTTTGTAGGCCAAGGTAATGGTAAATTTTCTGCTAAAGCAATGGCTTCATACCATTTTGCGAGGGTATCGCCGATGCCACTTTGTAAATATTTTAGTGGTGATTCTACTAATAAATTTGTATCGACAATGGTTAAGAAAGCAGCTTTGGGATAATAGTCAACGGTTTTAAAGGTATGATCAGGATGATAAATGACACTTAATGGTGTACAGGCTGAACACGTTCCAAGTACAGTTGGAATCATCACAGATTCCACTTGAAGTTTGTTAGCAACGCCTTTTGCCGTATCAAGTGCTTTACCACCCCCGATTCCAATAATTAAATCGGTGCCTGGAGGGGCATTGTTTACTAAATTGTCAATATTTTCATGGGAAGCACTCTGATCATAGAATAAAACAGGATAGCGACGACCTTGAGGATAAAATTTATTAAAAGCATGGTAAGCTTTCGCACCAGTAATAATTAAAGGTTGTTTAAACATTTGAATGGAGCTGTCTAAAAAAGTTAAAGCTCCCGGTTGACTGATATATTGTCCAACACCTGGACGGGTTATTTCAGATAATTCCACACACATTCTTCTTTCTAAAAAGTGTAAAATAAATACACTCTCATATTTTTTTAATTAATATCTAATTTATCATAATGAGTATAAGATTTCAAATGAATAAAAGAAGATAAAATATTGTCATTTAGAGAATATCTATTGTATGATATGGTTAACAACGTTAATTTTTAGGAGGGTTCAGATGAAAAAAGAATTATCTTTAAACAATGGGACAAAGATTCCGATGATTGGCTTTGGAACTTGGCGCTTAGAAGAAGGCGAACAAGCGTACAATGCTGTCAAATATGCTTTAGAAGTAGGTTATCGTCATATTGACACAGCACAAGGTTATCAAAATGAATCAAGTGTCGGGCAAGCTATTTTAGATAGTGGCATTGATCGTCAGCAATTATATGTAACCACAAAAGTAGTCAATACTGTAAGAGGCTACGATAATACCATGCGTTCCATTGACGAGTCTTTGGAAAAGTTAAAAATGGATTATCTAGATTTAGTTTTAATTCATTGGCCAAATCCACAATCTGTTCGCGATAAAGGTGAGAATGCATGGAAAGAAGCAAACGCTGAAACTTGGCGTGCTTTAGAAGATTTAGTAGAGGCAGGTAAAATTCGTTCAATTGGTATCTCTAACTTCTTAGAGCACCATATTGAAGAATTATTGAAAACAGCTCGTATTAAGCCGGTATTAAACCAAATTAAAATTGCGCCAGGTTGTTATCCTGAGCTTAGTGTAAAATAACTGTTGGTCAGCTAAAAGAAAAAAA
>NZ_BCQX01000185.1 GCF_001552295.1 Globicatella sanguinis NBRC 15551
CCCTTTTTCCATAGGCTTGTTTGCTTCATTCTGTAACTTTCTCCTCGCATATCTACCACATGGGCTTTGTAAGCGAGACGGTCGACAAGCGCTCCTGTTAAAGTAGGATCTTTAAAGCATTCTTGCCAACGATCAAATGTTAAATTAGTGGTAATAATCACCGATCCCTTTCCTATCTGATTCGATAATAAATTAAAGATAAGTTCAGCCCCCGATTCATCGAAGGATAAATAGCCAAGTTCGTCGATAATCAATAAATCTACCTTCTTTAAGCGCTGCTTAAAACGATAAAATTGACTCTGAGTGACGGCCTCTTTCATCTGGATGACTAGATTAGGGGCGTTGACAAATAAGACATTATAACCCTTTAAACAAGCTTCCATCCCTAATCCAATACTGTAATGGGTCTTACCCGTTCCTGGATTTCCTATAAAAATGGCATTCTCCTTTTCTTCAATAAATTGTAACGTCTTTAAGTTCCGTAGTTCCTTTCTAACAGGCTCCTGAAAGACTGTGTCATCAAAGTCCACCAAATACTTCTTCTGATTAAATTTAGCCGCTTTGATTCGCCTTTGATGACTACGGTCCCGTCGATGCATCACTTCTTCATTCAGCCATTCTTCGATGGCCTCTTCAATGTTCAATCCTCTGGCTTGATACTCTTTTATTAATTGCTGGTGATTCTCTTTAAGAAAGGCCAATTTTAGCTCATTAGCTGCTTCAACAATCTTCATCATATAACTTCCTCCAAACCGAAAAGGTCATTGAATTGATGAAGAGTCTGCTGAGTCTGCTGGATGATGGCATCTTGACTCGACTCCATTGAGGGCTCTTCTAGTGAAGAAAGAAGGCTGGCTTCAATGGTTTGAATGCGAACCTCAGGATTTAAAACTTGATATTTTTCAAGTAGTTCTAGGAAATCTCTTGGTTTATCGCTATAATATTTCTCATAGAGGATTTTCAAATCAGGGTTATACTTCAATGCATGTGAATGCTTTAATGCCCCCGGCTTCTTTTTCAAAGTTTTGATATAGTGGAAGATATCGAGACAGAAGCCTTGAGAACCCTCTATTTTTTGATGCCTAGCGACCTCTTGATCATTAGAATAGATAACTAAGCGGTCATGATAGGCTTTCACTTGGACAGTTTTTCCAACTAGGTAATCGGGTACTGAATACTGATTGCGTTCATAATGAATAGCGGAATAACGATTTACCTTTAGTTCATGGAAATCTGCTAATTCAAAAGGTGGGCGATAAGATAAGAGCTGTTCCTTTTCGGCTTCTATTTGGCTACTTTCATTTAGTTTTACCAGTTGGGATTGGAGATGGTCACAAGCTGTTTCTAAACTATCGAACTGATAGACTTTGGTGAAACAAGCTTGACGCACCTTTTTAACCCTGCCTTCTACTGTTCCTTTCTCATTACCGCTGAAACAATTGGTGACGTTGATATCAAACCCATAATAAGTAGCTAATTGAATCAGACGAGCATTCAACTCCTTTTCACTTTTGCCAATAAATCTTGAAACAACGTTACGCATATTATCATAGACAACTTCTAAATAAACACCTCCTACCTGTTCAAAGAAGCGAACATGTGCGTCTTGAAAAACATCTTGTTTCTGATGGGTATATAAATAAGCCCAATAATAATCGGAAGCTGGGCTGGCAAAGACCGCTAGGTAAAGTGTTGTCACCTTTCCATTGATTTCCAGCTTAACTTCTCCAAAGTCAAATTCAACTCGGGATCCTAATTCATACTCTTGGCGTATAAAAGCCTCCTTAGCCTTTTTATTCAATTGTCCCCAATAGTGAGCGACCGTTCGATACTTAATATCATAGCCTTCCTCATTGAGTATTTCAGCGACAGCTACGGCAGTTAGAGCTTGTTTATGTGAACCTAATCTTTTTGTTTTCTCTTTTTCTTCTTCAAGCAACTCCTTCATTCTTGCCTCTACTTCTGGAGTAAAGGCTGTTTTCTTTCGGTTAGAGCTATCATACTTTCTCTTTAACACTAATTCCTCTGTGGCACGTTCAAGGGCTTGGTCGTCTTCAGCTTCGCCCAGTTTAACTAGCGTCTCGTCATAAGCATCACAAATTTTTCTGACTGTTTTTCTATCTACCTCCAGTTTACGACTAATTCCTCTTTTAGTTTCTCCTCGACGATAACAACTGATAATTTCAAATTCAAGAGTCATACTTAACACTCCAAGCAACCTCCACTATAAAAATTCTATCTAAATATTATAGCGGATAATTGACTGCAGGTGGTCCCTTTTTC
>NZ_BCQX01000186.1 GCF_001552295.1 Globicatella sanguinis NBRC 15551
ATTAAGTAAAGTGCTACTGTTGTATTGAAAGCCATAAAATATTTCCCCTCCAACCGCAACTAGCAGCTTTATTTTCAATCATAAAAAAATGGGGAGGATTCATAATTTAAGTGGCTAATTTAATTTTAGAGCTTTCAGTTTTAACGAATATAATTTTGAGCAATGATTTATTTTGAGTTTCTAAATCGTCTTACTACCTTTCAATCATAAAATAAATTATACTAGTAAATAATAAGTAATATTTGTCAGTTGGTATTTTGGTAGCTGTTATCTCATTGGTTAATCGCAAAATATCATGTGGCTCTTTTTTTATAGTGCATTAAATTAATTTTCAAATACGAGATTTACATTTTTTTGAATTATAAATAGTAAGATGGAGGGGTTATATGGATTTATATAAAGGAAAAAGATTTTGGCCAACATTAACAAAAGAAGCATCATTTTCAAAACAAAAAGGGACACATAAAGTGGATGTTTTAGTAATTGGTGGCGGCATGAGTGGTTTATTGTCGGCTTATAGTTTAGCAAGAGCAGGGAAGAAAGTATTTTTAGTTGAAAAGGATACAATAGCAAATGGATCAAGTTCATTAAATACTGGTTTGATTCAATATATGAGTGATGTTGTAATGGTGGATATTGATGAAGAAAAGAATAAAATGGTATCAAATGATTTTTATTTAAGATCGCAAAAAGCGTTAGATTACATTGAAGAAATTGTTAATGAGTTAGATGACCCGACTATTTCATTTAGAAGAAACAATAGTCTTTATGTCTCAAATGATGAAGAGAAAATTTTGAAAATAAAAAGAGAAGTTGTTAGACAAAATGAATTGAATTTTGAAACAGAGTTTTTAGATACGAAGAGATTAAAAAAAGAATATGGTATCGATGCTCTAGGAGGATTGCTTTCAAAAAATGACGTGGAGCTGAATCCGATGGCTTTTGTTTCTGCAATGGCAACCAGCGCTACACAAAATTTTGATTTGCTTATATCGGAACAAACTAAAGTGAACGAGAATAATTTTTCATTTGATGAAAATAAAATGGTAGTGGATGATTTAAGTGTTCAGTATGATAAATTGGTAATTGCGACAGGCTATGACGTGTTCCCAAGTTTTTCAAAATATTTACCGAAAATTGATTTAGTGACCTCATTTGTTGTTGTAACAGAACCGATTAGCAATCAAAAGGTTACTGACACGATGTTTTGGGAAAGTTCAAGTAGCTATCTTTATTTTAGAAAAAGTCCGGATAACCGTTTAATCATCGGTGGAGAGGATGAAGAAAATATAACGTTATCTGAGAATAAAGCTAAGATAAATTCTGAAAAATTAATTAAACAGGTTCAATCTTATCAAACTAATTCGATTAAATTAAAATCTGAATATTTTTATGAAGCTATCTTTGGTGAGTCTTCTGATGGATTACCGTATATAGGACCACATCCAGAAAACCATGATATTTTTATTATACATGGAGTGGGTGGTAATGGGACAGTCTATTCCGCAATGGGAGCGATCGAGATTGTGGATTTTTCAAAAGGAAAGTTCGATGAAAAGATGAGTTATTTATGGCCGAGCGAAACCAATAATTAATGGACAAAATAAGATAGAAAGAATTTGCTTTCGGCTTCGTGTCAAAATTTGGAAGTTTTATTATTTTTATGATTTTTTTAATTAGCAAAAACATTGAGTAGTACTTTATTATCAAATCAACCATCGAACCTCAAAACAAAAACCAGACTCAATTTTGCTGAGTCTGGTTTCTTTAAGTCCTATTATCGTTGATCGAGTTCCATTTTGTTTTCGGTGGTAGTAAAAATACTGATCACAATGGATAAAATAATGGCAGTGAATAGTCCTTCAATCTGAACATCGCTAACGAAATTATCCGCTAATAAAACCATAGCACCGTTTACAACTAAGTTAAACAGCCCTAAACTAATAATCGTCAATAAACATCCGACTGTCTTAAGTATTTTTCCGACAATACCATTAGTAATACCCAGAATAATAGCAAATATTAGAGCTCCCATAAAACTGTTAACGGTGACTCCTGGAAGAATATAACTCATAACGATGGTAACAACGGTAGTAATTAATAAATTTTTCATAAATGTCCCTCCTCGATACAATTAAATTATAACATATTTTGATGTTAATTATAACATATTTTGATGAAAAAACCTAATAAGTCGCCAGGTATGATAGTGTCAAATT
>NZ_BCQX01000187.1 GCF_001552295.1 Globicatella sanguinis NBRC 15551
CCTGGTCCTTCTTCAGGATCCTCAATTGGTGTTTCAGACGGAAAAACAAACATTGTAATAGACACAATCCGTGAGCTGCCATCTTTGAAGACAACTTTTACTTTGGCTAAATGCTTACCAATGTTCGATGTGTTGATTCCTTCGACGATTTCTGATACATAAGCATCTTCTGGTAAAGTTATTAATGCTGAGTAGTCATCTAATGTGACTTCATGACCTTGAACGACCTCTCCATCTTTGACTTCGCTTATCTCAGGAACTGGTGTAATTTCAGTCGCTGGTATCTCCTCGCCTTTCTTAATCAATAAGATAGCGGTTGTTAAGCCGTCTAAAGTGATAGAATTTTTATCTAATACGACCCCTTCTGGAGTTTCAATCACCCTGGTTCCAGCTTGCTTAGCGTCAGCAATGACTTTCGCATCACCTAAATGTTTGAAGGCTTCGCCAAAATTAACAGTTCTTGCTTTATCATCCGCATTAACGAAAACAGCATAAATATCTCCATTAGATGCCTTCGCTTGATAACCGATAATTAAATCATTAGCTTCTACTCGAGCATTTGGATTTGTATTAGGAACCGTAATTAACGATACATATTGATCGATTTCACTTGCTAGATCATGACTGAAAGCATCGGTAGAACGTCTAATTGAAATTAAACCTCTTGTATAGTTATGCGTTAACACATTTTCTGCATATTTTTCAGCATTGGTCGCTTTTTCCCAATCGAAACGGTTAATCGCATCACTTGAATCATAAGAGTCATGAATGAAATATGGATATTCAAATGGGTTACCATCAGCATCAACCATATAAGTTGCTTTATTCGGAATTAAATCATCACTTACGGTTGTACGATAAGCCGGATCTAAGTATTGTTTTGTTCTTCCATATTCTTGTCCCGAATGAATAAACGGTGTTCCTTGTGATGTTAAAATAATACTATTTCCTAAGCGGACACGTCTTAATATTTCGTCAGAATGATATTTTGGATCTTTCTTAATCGACTGTGCGATGACATCAAACAAGGTTAAGTTGTCATGGGCAGCAATATATTGAATTACATCACCTGGATCATCTGCTTTAAAGTTACTTGGACGTCCAATAATATTGTTAAAGATTAACTCTAAATTACGAGCACCGTTGGTTAAAAAGCGCGGTTGTCCTTCACTACCAAAACCAGATTTTAATTCATTACGAATTTCATCTGAGAATGAAGCAACACTATCAGTTAATTGCATCCATGTTTGGTCAGCAGGTTGTTCTGGTAAACCATCATCACCTTCATAGGTAACCCATCCTTCTCCCAACATTAAAATATTAGGATTTAACGCTTTAGCTGCATTATACGCTTCTTCGATAGAGGCCGCATCATGATCGCCCATCATATCAAAACGGAATCCATCCACTTTATATTCATCGACTAAATATTTAATAGAATCAACTAAGACTCTTCTAGCCATCTTATGCGTGGTTCCTAATCGTCCACCACCAAATGATTCTTTAGGGGTACCGTCAGCTTTCATAAAATGATAATAATTAGGTTCTAGATCTTCAAAGATATGGACTTGAGCCGTATGATTATAAACAACGTCTAAAATCACACCCATCCCTCTTTTATGAATTTCATTCACTAAGTTCTTAAACTCTTCAATCCGTTTACTTGGGTTAGTTGGATCTTCAGAATACATCCCAGTTAATGCAAAATAGTTTTGTGGATCATAGCCCCAGTTATAATTAGAATTGCTTGACGCATACTCTAATAAACGTTCGTCATTGATTAACTCATTGACATTGTAATAATTCATCACCGGTAGTAATTGAATATGGGTAACGCCTAAATCTTGTAAATAATCTAAACGTTCCACAAAAGCAGCAAAGGTTCCAAATTGCGCCGTTAATTCATCTGCGATATTAGGATCAGAAGTAAAATCACGAACATGCGCTTCATAAATAATGGCATCTTCACG
>NZ_BCQX01000188.1 GCF_001552295.1 Globicatella sanguinis NBRC 15551
AATCAAAATAATCATTATTACGATCATAAATTTTTTCCTACTAAATAACATTAGAGAGTACTAGTATTAGCACGCTTCATGCTAAAAAAACGACCACTGAAATTAATCAGTAGTCGTAGAAAGAGGCTTATTCAATGGTCAATTATTGTTTTACATATTCGCTTGCGATGTTACCTGCCTGGCGTCCGAATACGATGATGTCAGCAACTGCGTTACCACCGATACGGTTAGATCCGTGAACTTGACCGGTTACTTCACCAGCACCAAATAATCCTTCAATTGCGGTTCCATCTTCACGTAATACATGAGTTTCAGTGTCGATTTTTAACCCACCCATTGTATGGTGAATTCCTGGTGCAATTTTGATTGCGTAGTATGGCGCATGAGATAAGTCATATTCCATACCTGTTGTTCTTCCAAAGTCTTTATCTTCTTGGTTTTTAACAGCTTCATTCCAAGTGTCTAAAGTAGCTTTTAAGTTTTCAGCAGGAATTTCTAATTTTTCAGCTAATTCTTCAATTGTTTCAGCTTTGGTTACAATTCCTTTTTCTTCGTATTGGTTAATCGCTGTGACAGATTCTTTTAATCTTTGGTCTGCAATGATATAGGCATATTTTTCAGGTAAGGCAATAATGTTTGCGGAAACTTTATCACGAGTTAATAATTCGTCAGTGAAACGTTCACCTTGTTGGTTAACTAAGATACCACCATCACCACGTACAGATTCGGTTACTAAGTATGAAGTCGATTGTTCAACTGTTGGGTGAATTTGAATTTGATCCATATCCACCACTGCTGCTCCTAATTCTTCAGCCATACGGATACCGTCACCGGTTGCACCTTCATGGTTGGTTGTCACAAATCCATCTAATTCTGGTTTGATTTCTGAAACCATTTCTAAGTTACCACCAAAACCACCGGTTGCGATAATCACCGCTTTGGCGTTAATCGTTTTTTCTTCTCCTTCAACGGTTACATTCACACCAGATACTTTACCATCTGTTTCATTAATTTTAGTTACTTCTGAGTTAACAAATAATGGAATTTCTTTTTCGTGAATATTTCTTAATAAACCTTCGACTAAATAACCACCGACAGCTGATCCATCTTCTGGACGGTGGATACGTTTAACTGAAGCACCACCAGAGAAAGTAATGTTGTTTAAAGTAATCCCGATTGAATCTAACCAGTCAATCGCTTCTGCTGAATGATCTACCATATAACGTAATAATTCTGGATCGTTAGTCCCTTTACCACCTTCTAATGTATCCTCATAGAATAAATCATTTGAATCTTCAATTCCTTGTTCTTTTTGGAATTTAGTTTCAGAAGCGTTCATCCCTCCTGAAGATTTAGAAGTATTCCCACCAGCAATCGGCATTTTCTCAAAGATTGCGACATCAGCACCTGCTTCTTGTGCAGTAATTGCTGCTGCCATCCCTCCACCACCAGCACCGATGATAACAATATCATAAGATTCTTTTAAGGTTGCAGGATCCGCATACCATTCTGATGTTTGTGAAGCTCCAGACGTTGTGTCGGCTTCCTCAGCTAATGCTGTTGTAATTGGTGCGCTTAATAACGCTGTTGATAAAAGGCCAATCGCCCATTTTCTTAAATTCATTTCTCTTCCTCCAATTGTGAATTTATGAACTTATTTTAACATAGTTAAGGATTTGATTCAATTCAATTAAGGAAAATTTATAAGTTTTTTTATAAAGAATAATAAAAATACACTCCATCAATGATAACTTCTTTGTGAAAAGTATCGGAAAATTAAGGCTCTATGTCAAGTAGTGTTGGTAAATAATAATAGTTGCACTTGAACGCTTGTTCAAGTGCTATTTTTTTACTTAAATTAAGCTATCTTATTTTGCATTTCTAATTGTTTTTGGTGTTCTTCCTCATATTTTTTAATGGCGTCTTCTTCAGCAAATAATAGTGGACGATAAGCTCC
>NZ_BCQX01000189.1 GCF_001552295.1 Globicatella sanguinis NBRC 15551
ACTGCGGTTTGAATTAAATAGATATGCCTGAACAGAATTTTAAAAGGTGATGCCCAGCCTCTTAAAAATTATTCAGCTGCGCGATAAGTGGTACGTAAATTAATCGTACGTCCAAATGGCATAATTTCAAAGTTTTTAACATCTGGACTTAATAAGTAAGACGTAGAAACTTGATATAATGCTGAAGTGATAGCATCTTCTTCTACAAAGATTTTTTCTGCTTGCATTAAAGCTTCACGACGTGCCACAGGATCATTCGCTAACTCATGACGTGTTTGATCGACTAATTTATCTACTTCTTCGTTAGAATATTTAGCAAAGTTAATCCCACCATCAGTCGTTAATTGTTCAACAAAGTTTAAAGCATCTTGGTAATCAGGCGCCCATGTACCATAATAGAAATCATAGTCTAAACTTCTTTGAATTTCTAAACGGTTTTGTAAAGGAACGGAACGAATAGTAATCGTCAATCCTGGTAAGTTTTCTTGGATTTGAGCTTGTAAGTATTCAGCTGTACGACCTGATAAATCAACATCAGATACTAATAACTCTAATGATAACTCTTCGACACCTAATTCTTCTTTCGCTTGTTCCCAATCTTTTTGAGCTTGTTCAACATTATAAGTTAGGATATCGCCTGCCGCTTCACGGTAGTCAACCCCTTCTTCATCCACATCAAAACCAGTTGGAACAAATCCATTCGCTGGTGTAGAACCATCTTGAATCACTGACTCAGCATATAATTCTTTATCAAATGCTTGAGAAACTGCACGTCTTAAAGCAGCATTATTGGTAGGTTCTTTGGTATCGTTAAACATAATATAACCTAATGTTGCACGAGGAACGGTATTAAAATCTTCTGCCCCTTCATATTGACCAACAAAGGCATCTGATAAAATAGCATAATCAATTTCACCCGCGTCATATAAGTCTGCACCAGTACCTGTTTCTTTAACAACCGATACTAATACATCTGTTAAATGAACATTTTCAGCATCCCAATAATTTTCATTTTTATTTAAAGTCCACTCTAATTCAGTACCTGTCCAACCTGTTAAAGTAAAGGGTCCATTTGTTACGATATTTTCAGCAGAAGTACCGTAAGCATCGCCTTTTTCTTCAACAATTTTTTTAGAAACCGGCATAAAACGACTACCTGTTAATAATTTTGGTAAATAAGGTGCTGGATATTCTAATGTAATTTCTAATGTTTTATCGTCAAGTGCTTTAACACCTAATTCATCTAGTTCCATTTCACCATTACGGATGCTGGCCGCATTTTTGAAAATTTCAACAGATGAAGTCGTATTTTGTCCATTTGGATCCACTAAACGTTGATAAGTAAACACATAATCTTCTGCTGTAACGGGTTCACCATTACTCCAAACTAAGCCATCACGCAAAGTAAAAGTATAGGTTAAACCATCTTCTGAAACTTCAACATTCTCAGCTTGACCCAATTCGACTTCAGTACCAGTAGAAACACGATATAAACCTTCGAAAATTTGGCCAATCATATCTGAACTTGGCGTATCATTATATAAAGCTGAGTCCAAAGTTGCTAACTCTCCAATTGTCATAATACTTAATGTTTGTTCAACTGAAAGATCAATTTGTGCCTCCTCTGCTAAAGTAACTGGCAAACTACCAGTGGCTAATGTTAAAGCAGCTGCAGCTGAAAGAAAAGATTTTGCAAACTTTTTAAACATTTAAAATCTCCTATCTATTATTAATTTAAGATTAACATTCTAATCTTGATGAGACCATCGTAACACGTTTACGTTTGTAACTCAAGTTTTATGCTCAAGTTTTTTAATGTGATTATTCGTCAAAATGTAGTTAAATCAAACATTTTAAAGGAATAAATATCAGTGATTTTTTTCAAACTCGGGAGCAGACCAAATTGTTGTCGCTTCGTCTGTTCACCCCCGGACAGTTGGGAGTGGACCAGAAGTAG
>NZ_BCQX01000190.1 GCF_001552295.1 Globicatella sanguinis NBRC 15551
AAACCTCACTCAAAACTGAACAATGACAAATCCTCACTCGTGTAGTTCCAGTACTCCTTAGAAAGGAGGTGATCCAGCCGCACCTTCCGATACGGCTACCTTGTTACGACTTCACCCCAATCATCCATCCCACCTTCGACGGCTCCCTCCTATTGGTTAGGCCACCGGCTTCGGGTGTTACAAACTCTCGTGGTGTGACGGGCGGTGTGTACAAGACCCGGGAACGTATTCACCGCGGCGTGCTGATCCGCGATTACTAGCGATTCCGGCTTCATGTAGTCGAGTTGCAGACTACAATCCGAACTGAGAATGGCTTTTAGAGATTGGCATGCTCTTGCGAGTTAGCGACTCGTTGTACCATCCATTGTAGCACGTGTGTAGCCCAGGTCATAAGGGGCATGATGATTTGACGTCATCCCCACCTTCCTCCGGTTTGTCACCGGCAGTCTAACTAGAGTCCCCATCTCAATGCTGGCAACTAGTTATAAGGGTTGCGCTCGTTGCGGGACTTAACCCAACATCTCACGACACGAGCTGACGACAACCATGCACCACCTGTCTTCTTGCCCCGAAGGGTTTCTCTTATCTCTAAGATATGCAAGAGATGTCAAGACCTGGTAAGGTTCTTCGCGTTGCTTCGAATTAAACCACATGCTCCACCGCTTGTGCGGGTCCCCGTCAATTCCTTTGAGTTTCAACCTTGCGGTCGTACTCCCCAGGCGGAGTGCTTATTGCGTTAACGCCAGCACTGAAGGGTGGAAACCCTCCAACACTTAGCACTCATCGTTTACGGCGTGGACTACCAGGGTATCTAATCCTGTTCGCTCCCCACGCTTTCGAGCCTCAGTGTCAGTTACAGACCAGAAAGCCGCTTTCGCCACTGGTGTTCCTCCATATATCTACGCATTTCACCGCTACACATGGAATTCCGCTTTCCTCTTCTGCACTCAAGTTCCCCAGTTTCCAATGACCCTCCACGGTTAAGCCGTGGGCTTTCACATCAGACTTAAGAAACCACCTGCGCTCCCTTTACGCCCAATAAATCCGGACAACGCTTGCCACCTACGTATTACCGCGGCTGCTGGCACGTAGTTAGCCGTGGCTTTCTGGTTAGATACCGTCAATCTACTAACATTTCCTCTAGTAGCCGTTCTTCTCTAACAACAGTGCTTTACGATCCGAAAACCTTCTTCACACACGCGGCGTTGCTCCGTCAGACTTGCGTCCATTGCGGAAGATTCCCTACTGCTGCCTCCCGTAGGAGTTTGGGCCGTGTCTCAGTCCCAATGTGGCCGATCACCCTCTCAGGTCGGCTATGCATCATCGCCTTGGTAAGCCGTTACCTTACCAACTAGCTAATGCACCGCGGGGCCATCCTTTAATGATGCCGTAGCACCTTTCCCAACTTAACCAGGCGGTTAAATTGTCTATGCGGTATTAGCAGTCGTTTCCGACTGTTATCCCCCACTAAAGGGCAGGTTCCCCACGTGTTACTCACCCGTGCGCCACTAACCTTAACCAGAACAAGTTCAAGTTATGGTTCGTTCGACTTGCATGTATTAGGCACGCCGCCAGCGTTCGTCCTGAGCCAGGATCAAACTCTCATGAAAGTTTCATGAGTCGTTTCAGACTCTTACTATTTACTAGCTTGTATATTTATAGAGTTACCACTCTGTCTCGAATTTATATTCGGGTATGTTGTGATAATTCTTTTGAATTATCCCCTACACATTTTTGGTGTTTGTCTTTGTTCAGTTTTCAATGAGCTTCGTTGTTGCTTGCTTAAGCAACTTCTATATAGTATCACGTTTGATTGAAACTGTCAACAAGTTTTTTCAACTTTTTTTATTTCTTTTTCAATCTTTCGTCTTGTTCTCTTGGAACTCCCTTATAGTATCATGTTATCTGACACTCGTCAACACCTTTTTTACTTTATTTTTACATTTT
>NZ_BCQX01000191.1 GCF_001552295.1 Globicatella sanguinis NBRC 15551
CTACTTCTGGTCTACTCCCTATTATACTGTATAAATGTGAGAAGATAAACAAAAGCCTTGACTCTCCTATTAAGGGATGGTTTACACTATTAATATAAACATCAGTTGACTAGGAGGATTCATGATGAAATCAAATATTAATACACTGATTGCCTTTATTTTGAATTTAAGCTTTGCGATAATTGAATTTATCTATGGAGGAATTTTTAATTCTAGCGCTATACTAGCGGACGCTGTGCACGATACTGGTGATGCAGCAGCGATTGGGATTGCGGCTTTCTTAGAAAATTTTTCTAATCGTAAGGAAGATCATCAATTTTCTCTCGGATATAAACGATTCAGTTTACTGGGCGCGATGATTACAGCCCTTATTTTAATTATCGGTTCCTTTTTTGTTACCCTTAAAAATATCCCTAAATTAATTCATCCTGAACCCGTCAATTATAACGGTATGTTAATTTTAGGTCTCATTGCCATTATCATCAATTTTATCGCTAGTTATGTCGTCAGCCGTGGACAAACTAAAAACGAAGCGATCCTTGGTTTACATTTCCTAGAAGATATCTTAGGCTGGTTAGCTATTATAGCAGTTTCAATTATCTTACGTTTTACTAATTGGTATTTCTTAGACCCCTTGCTTTCACTCATGATTTCAATCTTTATTTTAAGCCGAGCTTTGCCACAATTTTGGACCAATTTGAAAATATTTCTTGATGCTGTTCCTGAAGATATCTGCTTAAAAACATTAGAAAATGAAATAGCTCAACACGATAATATCCGATCCATAAATCAAATAAATCTTTGGTCGATGGATGGTCTTGAAAACAATGCCACTTTACATATTTGTGTCGATGATACTCAATTGATAGAAGAAACAAAACATGATATTCGTCATTTATTAGAACACCATCAAGTTTATAATGTCACGATTGAAATTGATTCTTCTTGTGAAGCACACGATTTGCATAAACGTGATATAGAAAAAATATTCGCTAATCACAAGGGCCATACTCATAGCCATGGGCATCATCACCACCACTAAGTTTTAAACGCAGTTATTAAGTAAAATCAGAGCACATTATCCCTCATAATTGAAACAACTTAAAATCTATTAAACTCTTTTAATACCTCATAATAAAGAGGGGGGTTGGCGAGAAGTGATAATTATTTAATTTTCTACTTCTTGCCCAACCCCTCTCTTTTGTGTTATTTATAATTCACCTAGATTAATCTTCGATAAACTTATCCTCTTTTATTTGTGAGTATGGCAAAATTTTTGGCATATCTTTATGTTTTTTACCAATAATTTTTTCCATCCACATAATGTGATACCAACGATTAAATTTATAACCACAATAATGAAACACACCTGCTTGTTGATAACCTAAGTGCTGATGAAAATCAACACTATTTTTTGATAGATACTCATCCTCATCATCCAGAAAAGCAATACAGGCATAGATATTTAAAATCCCCATCCCTTTTAATAACTTTTCCAACTGTTGGTATAATTGACGACCATAACCTTTTTTAGTAGAAGATGGATGTAAATATATCGAAATCTCACACGACCAATCATACGCTTGTCGTGCATTTAAAGGACTCGCATAAGCATAACCAATGATTTCTTTTTGCTCTTCCATTACTAAATACGGATAACGTTTTAAAACATTCGTCATACGGTCTTCAAATTCAAATACTGACGGCACTTCTAGTTCAAAAGTGATGGCAGTATTTTTCACATAATGAGCATAAATTGATAATAAATGAGTAGCATCTGTTAAACTGGCATTTCTAATTTGCATCTGGTTACTTCTTTCTTTTAGAATAATTTTATTTTATTACTCCTTTATACTATTGGCAATAAAAAATGGGATTGTCCAAATAGAAAACAGTCATGAAGAGCCACTAATCTGGACACTCCCAATATATTCAAATCTTGGATAG
>NZ_BCQX01000192.1 GCF_001552295.1 Globicatella sanguinis NBRC 15551
CCATTCGAGATAACAGTTCGTTTTTTTCATTATTCTTTAATATTGTTTGACTTATACCTTAATGACTGTTATAGTAAACTCAATTGAATAAGTTTTTGTGCGAGGCGCGGATGACAAGAGTACCTAAAAGGGAAAGGGGATTTCGCCGAAACAACGCTATTGTTGTTGGGGGCAAGCTGAATAAGTTTGTCACTGTTCTAATGAACCGTCCAGTTTATTAGAAAGTGCAATCATTAACTAGGACAGGGAAAATCAGACTATTTTTATTTGACGACCGCGAACCTAGATGTTTGTGGTCGTTTTGTTTATATGGAGGAAAAACATGAAACTTGAAAGTTACCAAACCATTGCCAATAACGAATTAGTTCACTCTGGTCATTCTTATCAGGAGTTAGCGAATCAATATGGAACACCTTTATATATTTTTGATGAAGCTAGTTTTCGCAGAAGAATAGAGTCTTATACAGAAAATTTTCATTCAGACTTATTTGAAACACAAGTGCTATTTGCTTCTAAATCCTTATTGACGAAAGCCATAGCCAAAATAATCGCAATATCGCCATTAGGACAGGACGTTGTCAGCGCGGGTGAAATCTTTGTTGGTTTAGCGGCGGGAGTGAATCCTAATAAAATGTATTTTCATGGCAATAACAAATCGGATGAAGAATTAGTATACGCCTTACAAAATGAAGTAGGGACGATTGTATTGGATAATCGCATGGAAGCCAGTCGTTTAGAGCAAATTGCTGAAAAAATGAATAAACGACCGAAAGTACTATTGAGAATAAATCCTGGTGTGGAAGCTCATACGCATCAATATATACAAACAGCTAGTTTAGACTCCAAATTCGGTGAAAGTATTTTCGATGACCAAATTTTTGAACTCATTACCCAATTACATGAAAGTCGATTTTTGAATTTTGTTGGTTTTCATAGTCATATCGGCAGTCAAGTCTTTGAACGTGAGTCTTTTTTTAAAGCTTCATTGGCTATGATGGAATTTGCTCAAACATCACAAGAAAAAACGAATTATCCGATTACTGAAATCAATTTTGGTGGAGGTTTTGGAGTTTATTACACAGAAGAAGACCAACCCTTCGAGATGGCTGAATTTTTACCTGAGTTTGTAAAATATATTGAAAAAGAAAGTATCAGACTAGGTTTACAATTAAATAAAATTTGTATTGAACCAGGTCGCTCCTTAGTGAATGCTTCTGGTAGTACTTTATATCGAATTGGTGATTTAAAAGATACTGTTAGTGGCAAACATTACCTATTTGTTGATGGCGGAATGAGTGATAATATTCGACCAGCTTTGTATCAGGCGCAATATGAAGCTACTATTACTAATAAAATTACCGAACCAGCAACCATTGATTACACGGTCGCTGGTAAAGCTTGCGAAAGTGGTGATAAATTAATTGAAAACATCACACTGCCACAAGCAGCAACAGGTGATTTGTTATTAGTCAATGGGACCGGGGCATATAATTATACGATGGCTAGCAATTACAATCGACTCGCTCGCCCAGCCATGATACATATTGATGGCGCGCATCATCGTTTAACCGTGAAACGTGAAACATTTGAAGATATGATGAAAAATGAATTGGATTAAAATACGCGTTTATTGACAGATTCGATATGTTATTAGGCATTAAAGTTGTTTGAATAGCATCATGATAGAAAGCTGAAATAATAAAAATATTCTAAATACATAAAAGGTGATGACTAAACCATTGGGACAATCTAATTAAAAGTTGAAAACCATTGCCTTTTGAATAAGGCGTTGATAAAGAAAAAAGCGCTAAAACGTTAAAAACGCTAAAAACGCTAAAAGGG
>NZ_BCQX01000193.1 GCF_001552295.1 Globicatella sanguinis NBRC 15551
CGAAAATTATTTAATTTTCTACTTCTTTCCCACTCTCTATCTAGCGCATCAAGTCACTCATGGCATATAGCCCCGCTGTTTGTTGTAATAAAAATTCAGAACAAGCTATTGCACCTTGGACAAATAATTCTTTATTGTTTGCCTGATGTTTTATTTCAATGACTTCATGATGATTGGCAAATAAGACAATATGTTCCCCTACAATATCACCACCACGAATCGCATGGACCGCTATTTCTGAATGAGGGCGCCCTTCTCCAATTCCACTACGTCCATAAATAATCGTTGGCGTCTCTTCAATTGCTTGTTGGGCCGCTTCTAGTAACATTAGCGCTGTTCCACTAGGAGCGTCTTTTTTATAACGGTGATGTTTTTCAATAATTTCAATATCATAACCTAATGGATATAGTGTTTTGGTTAATTGATAAATCGTTTTTTGAACGACAGCCACACCAATACTTGTATTATTAGTGTCAAAAATAGGTACATATTGACTAGTATCTTTCACTAACGAAAGTTGCTCGTCTGAAAGACCGGTAGTAGCCAGTAAAAGTGGTAATTGTTGCTCCTTCACAAATTGTAACAACTCGTTAGTTAATGAGGGTGAAGAAAAATCAATGACTAAATCAGGTTTAATGGATTGTCCTGCTACATACTCTGTCAGCTCTTTAAAATTATAAAAAACTGGAAATAATTCATCTTTTTCCGGACTCTTTTGTAATCCGGCATAAATTTCAATATCTTGTGTATTATCGGCATATCGGATGATTGCTCGTCCCATTGCACCACTCGATCCAATGATTATTATTTTCATCTTTACTCTCCCTTTTGATAATGCTTAACTACTGGTAACAAACTTTCGAGTTCTTTTTTAACTTGTTCACTCGGTTGCCATAATGGTAAACGATAGGCATTTTGGTTATACCCCATTAAATGCATCATATATTTAACTGGAATGGGATTCACTTCTACGAATAAACGATCAATTAATCTCGCATAATTATTTTGTAAGTTATGTGATGTCTCGGTATCACCTTCAAAATAACTTTGACATATTTGATGCGTTTCTTGTGGTAAAACATTCGCTAAAACCGAAATGACGCCTTTGCCTCCTAAAGCCAAGATGTCATAAATCAGGTCATCATTGCCAGAATAGATGGCAAATTGATCTAAATCGACTTGTTCAGCTAAAGCTTTCGTATAGGCTAAATCGCCCGTTGCGTCCTTAATGGCTACAATATTTGGATGTTGCGCTAATTCAACAACTTGTTCAACCGATAAGACTGCTCCAGTTCTTCCAGGTACATGATATAAAATAATTGGAATCGAAACAGCATCAGCAATTTTAGTAAAATGCAATAACATTCCTTGATGATTCGCTTTATTATAGTAAGGGGTCACTAATAATAAGGCATCGGCTCCCGCTGCTTCTGCTTTAGTACTTAATTCAATGGTGTGTCGAGTATCATTAATCCCGGTCCCAGCTATAATTGGTATTTTTCCTTCTACCACTTCAACCGCGCGTTTAATGAGATTAATTTGTTCTTCGTCTGTCAATGTAGAGACCTCACCAGTCGTTCCGGTAATGACTAATGCATCTGTTTGATTTTCTAAATGGAAGGTTAACAATGCATCAAAAGCTGGCCAGTCAACGGCGCCGGTTTCATCAAATGGTGTAATCAATGCGACTGCGGATCCTGTAAATATTTCCATTATTATTTCCTCCTATATTTTTGTTAGTAATGTTGTGTTTTTAGCATGTTAGTTGTTTTAGCTTTATTAGAGTTTTTAGAGACTTTAG
>NZ_BCQX01000194.1 GCF_001552295.1 Globicatella sanguinis NBRC 15551
TACACGTTAAAGCTTTTATCATAACGCATTACCAAGTGGCGCTTATTTTGACAACGGTATGCTTGAAGCTGCATTATCCTTATGGAATCAAAAAGCAACCTAACCATCATTTGCTATTAAGCATCCATCTCCATAACTTCGCTGAAAATAGCTCCCATCTCTTCTTGAATGGTTAACACATCCGAACGATACAGTGGGACGGCTGTTTTATTAATAACTACAATTTTACGTCCATTGAAATAGTTTACCAAACCAGCTGCCGGATAGACCACCAATGAAGTACCGGCAATAATCATTAAATCAGCTTGATGAATCTTATGAACCGCATCATTCATTACTTGTTGATCTAATGGTTCTTCATATAATACAACATCTGGCTTCACCATCCCATGACAACTCTCACATCTTGGAATCCCATCTTTATCCAGGACTAACTCCTCTAAATGATAGTAGCGATGACATTCCATACAATAATTACGTGCCACACTGCCATGTAATTCGTATACCTCTTTACTGCCCGCTTTTTGATGCAATCCATCAATATTTTGAGTGACGACTGCCACCTCTTTCCCTTTTGTTTCTAACCATCTTGCAAAATGATGGGCAACATTAGGTTTTGCTTCACGATAGACTAATTTATCAAAATAAAATTCAAAAAATATTTTTGGATATTGATTAAAGAAAGAACGAGAAATGATTTGTTCAGGAGAAAATTGATACCCCTGCTCTTCTACATAAAGGCCTTGTGCTGATCGAAAATCGGGAATGCCGCTATTGGTTGATACTCCTGCTCCACTAAAAAATACAATACGCTGACTTTCTTCTATTAACTGTTTAAACTCGGTTAAATCTGCCAACCTACCCACCCTTTCATAATTATTAAAAAGAACTGGGCAGAAATGCGATTACCCTCATTTCTTTCCAGTCACTTAACTTGATAGAATAACACAGCATTCAAATAGCATCAAACAGTCAATACTCAATCATGTTTAAGCGCTATTCAAACGATGCAATGAGGCATAAGAAGAAAAAATCCGATTGATTTCTACTTCTTAACCACACTATTGTCTATCTTTATTCAACTATACCAAAAATAGTTAATGTTTATGGCTTATTTTAAAGCATTTTTTGCAACTTGTAATGGTTGCTTATAAGTAGGTTCTTCCGTTAATTCTTCAACAATTTCACGATATTGAATAACACCATTTTGATCGATAACATATACTGTACGTGCTAATAAATCATTGCCATCTAAATTAATGTCTAATCCATACACACGACCGAATTCACCTGCTTCATCAGTTAAGGTATCAACATCTAACTCATTTTCTTGATTCCAAGTATTAAATTCTTGTGGTGTATTGCGTGAAACCGTTAAATATTGAATGTCACCTGATTTTGTTTCATCAGATAAACGTTTGGTTTGTAACTCACAAGTGCGAGTTAAAATATTAGGAATCACACTTAAAATAGTCACTTTGTCCGCTAATAAATCTTTCAGTTGGACTGTTTCACCTTTTCGATTAACCAAAGTCGCATTAGGTGCTAAATCACCCACTTCAACTTGTTTACCTTCAATTACTAATGGTTCTCCGTTCACTTTAATTTCCATGTTGTGTACCTTCTTTCTTTGTTGTTAATTTAATTATACAAAAAACAACCGCCATTACACAAAGGAAGTGCTTGCGGTTGTTGTATTGAATTTATATCCAAAATCGAAAAGTGATCTGTCACCGGCCGAATAGGGAGTGGGCAAGAA
>NZ_BCQX01000195.1 GCF_001552295.1 Globicatella sanguinis NBRC 15551
CTGTGCGGGGGTGCGCAGACGAACCGAAAATCAACTGATTTTCAACTTCTTGCCCACTCCCAAAGTATTTCTCCCGAATGTTGTATTTTTTTAAGGAGAATTCTATTTACTTATTAATTTCTATTTCTAGTTCTTTAAGAACTTTTATAATCTCTTCAAAGTTTGGATAGGCTCCATAAATCATTTCCACCATAGCCTTATAATCTTTTTCTATTTCAGAAAATCGGTACTCTCTTGGGACTAACCTTAGTCTACCATTTAATGCTTCTTCATACTTTGCCCACTTCCTAGGGTAGAATTTGATTTTAAATTCAGTCACTTTCTTTAATAACTCCTTATCCTCTAAGGCTTTGTTTTTAAAATCTGAATCTGCTATTTTATATAGGTCATAAAAGTGTCTTGCATACCTATGGGGCATAGGAGAATAATCTGGTCTATTTGCTTCGTGGTGTCAAATAGTTGCTTTTTCCCAAAAAGTTCTCTCTGCTGATACTGTTCTTATGCTTGTTTTTTCTTTAAATACATTTGGATAGGCTTCCCCAACTATTGGCAAAATTTCCACTTCAATTGCAGGTGTCCATGCTGCAAGACTTTTATTTCAAGTCTTATGTTTTGTGTCAAATAATTAGATTCAAAAATTTTAGGATATTTACACTGAATTGTTTGTGGATCAAGAGTATCAATTGAGAATTCAAAGCCAATAGCATTTAAATCTTGTTCTAAGACTTTTAATAATTCATCTTTTAAAAACACTTTTGTCTTTTCATTAACTTCTTTGTTGAATTTATCTTGTTTGGTATTTGACCTTTCAATCCATGGTTCTTTTTCTTTATAGCCTAATAATTGCCAATCTAAGATTAGGTCTATATCTTTAAAAAATCTTTCTATAAGTCCAAAACACTTTGAAAGTGATGTTCCTCCTTTAAAGGCAAAATATTCCCTCCATTTTTTTCATTAAATAGATAGTCAAAGATAAAAGTAACCCAATAGTCTTTTTTAATAACTGCCTCAGATATATTTTTATTTCTTGCAGTATTGACTATTAAAACTCTTAAATCATCTTTGTTTTCGATATAAAAACTTATTCATCTTTAACCTCAGAAATTTCCCTTATTACTTCATATATCCATGATGGAACTGATTTTGACTCATTCATTAAGTCTGTTCTTTCTTTTTCAGTTAAATTTTCTCTTATCTTTTGTATAACTTCATTACTTATATTTTCTTTACCCAAAGACTTAATTGCTTGAATAACTGTTGCAGTCTTTAGGGACATATTGGCAATCTCTCCTGGATTTACTTTTTTAAATTCTAAAACTGTATCTCCAATTTTATATTCCTTATATCTTCCACTAGATATATATTTATAGTGAGTTGGAACTTGTGTTGAAAGTCCTAATAAGTTTAAGGCTGTGCTATTATATGGTGCAATATTCCAATTGTATTTTCTTGCTATAGCAAGTGCTAATTCGTGAATCGATACTGCTTCATACTCTCCAATTAATTCACTGAAGCTTGGATTATAATAAAAGCCATCAATGACACGTTTGATTTTATCTTCATCTGCTAATCTTTTTAATATTTGTCTAACCGTAGCATTAGATGCAATATCTAAAAAGTCATTGGCAAAAAATATCTTATTTGCTTCAAAACTATTTATTATATTTGATATTTTTTCTGTATATGAACTCATTACAATCCCCCTTTGTCACGGATGTTGTATCATATCCGTGACAAAAGTTCAAT
>NZ_BCQX01000196.1 GCF_001552295.1 Globicatella sanguinis NBRC 15551
ATAAAAAGACAAGGCCATTATCGCAATCGTGATAATGACCTTTTTTTATCATTTTAGTAAACATGAAAGCACTCACATGATATAATGTAAATAAGCACAAATACATTTAAAGGAGTGGCTTTCATGTATAAACATTATAACACATCTGATTGTTCTTTAGTATTAAATTTAGATTTTGATATCGCTAAAAATCACGATGCCCGTTTCATTAGCTTATTCGTTGATTCAATCCCTGATAGTGAATTTCCTAAACCTACTTCCACAGGGCGTCCAGGCCATCATCCTCGGATGATGTTAAAAATGATTCTCTTCGCTTATTCTAGAGGCGTTTATAGCGGTCGAAAGATCGTCCAAATGAATGAGGAAATGATTCCGATGAAATGGTTAACCAATGATCAATATGTCGGTTACCATTCCATTAATGATTTCAGAGTGCATCCTTCAACCGCTACTTTAATTCGTAAAGCTTTCGTTCATTTTTATTCTCTCTTAAAGGAACACCATTATGTTGATGAAGAGGCTATTTTTATAGATGGGACCAAGTTAGAAGCCGATGCGAATCGCTATTCCTTTGTTTGGCGTATGTCTATTGAAAAACATGATGCTAAATTGAATAAAGAAGTGGTTGCACTTTACGATGAGTTGGTAAAGAATGAAATCAATTGTGCATTACAAGAAGATGAGCTTCAATCGAGTGTTGGTATTGAAGCCATGATTCAGAAAACAAAAGAAAAATTGGAACAATTAAACGATGAAATTAGTGAAGAACCTAAAAGCATACCGGGTGGTTCTCCCAATAAACGAAAAAGACGATGGGTTAAAAAATACCTTCGAAAACTTTCAAAGGATTATCTTCCAAGAAAACACAAATATGAGGAAGCGAAGAATCGATTTGAGGGTCGAAATAGTTATTCCAAAACGGATCATGATGCTACTTTTATGTGTATGAAAGAAGATGCGATGAAGAACCGTACCTTAAAACCGGGTTATAATCTTCAAATTGCCACTCAAAATCAATTTGTCTTAGCGTATGACCTTTATCCAAATCCATCCGATACACGCACACTGATTCCGTTCTTAAATTCGAATGACCTTTTCCATGAGTTTAACTGCATTGTGGCTGACGCAGGTTACGGGAGTGAAGAGAATTACCAACATATTATCGATGATATGGAAAAAATACCCTTAATACCCTACACCATGTATCGAAAAGAACAAAGTAAAAAATATAAAAATGATCCCAAGCTTCGTCATAATTGGCACTATTTTGAAGACCTAGATTGTTATGTAGACGATCAGGGGGTTCAATTCAGCTTTAGTCATTACAATCAACGAAAAGATAAAACAGGTTTTGAACGTGAATTTAAGGTTTATAAAGCAGACAAAGTGCAATTAACACCCGAATTAGATAAATTGGCCTTAACCCCATCCGGTAATCAACGGGTGATAAGTGTCAATCAAGTATGGGACTATTATAAAAGTAAAGCCAAAGAATACTTAGAAAGCGATTCAGGTTGCCAACTATATGCTCAACGTAAAATAGAAGTTGAGCCTGTTTTTGGTCAAATGAAGCGCAATTTTGGTGTGCGAAGAGTTCATGTAAGAGGAAAAATTGGGGTTTCAAATGATATTGGAATCCTGTTAATGGCAATGAATTTAACCAGATTAGCAGAAATGATAAGAAGAAAAGGAAGGGGATCTCTTTTCTTTTCTTATA
>NZ_BCQX01000197.1 GCF_001552295.1 Globicatella sanguinis NBRC 15551
CGTAGTGAACAGAAAGACGGTGCCATTGCTCTTTAATAACAATCCACTAAAGAAATAAGAAATTCAAACATTACTCTTAAATGATGATAAACTAACAAGAAATTATTCCATTGCTCTTTCAAAACAATCCACTAACGAAATATGAAAAACATTATAATAATCAACTAACAAACATAAAAATTTATCTAATATTTCGAATAAAAAATAAATATAAAAATAATATTGACATAACATTCAAATGAGTATAATATTGTTATTGTTGCTAGTTAGTAATAATAAATAGCATCAAGGAGGCTATGTTTAATGGAAGTTTCAGTCAAAAAGAATTCTACAATTCATGCAAATATTGTCTTTAGGCAAGCAGCACGGACAGTTGAATTGAATACAGGCGACGCGATTCGTGAAGCAGGCCTGACTCAGACGCAGTTTGGAATACTAGATGTTTTATATGTCCTAGGGGATATGACGATTAATCGAATTAAAGAAAAGACTTTAGCAACTTCTGGTAATATGACCGTTGTTCTTAAAAATATGGAGCGTGATGGTTATATTACGCGCAAAGTCTGTCCGAATGATAAACGTAGTTTTGAATTTTCGATTACAGCATTAGGTCGTCAAAAATTTGAAGAAGTCTTACCCAAACATCGTCAAATTATTGATGAAGTATTTAGTATTTATACTGAAGCTGAAAGACAAGAGTTAATTAGACTCTTGAAGAAATTTAAACAATTCAATTAGAAAAAGGAGTTTTTTATTTATGAAAAAAGTATTATTTGTCGTAGGTTCATTACGTGAAGGTTCATTTAACAAACAATTAGCAGCTATTGCTGAAAATGCATTAGCTGGTAAAGCAGAAGTATCTTATTTAGACTTCACAAAATTACCTTTAATGAATCAAGATGTCGAAAATCCAGTTTTACCCGAAGTTCAAGCAATTAGAGATGAAGCAGCAGCAGCCGATGTTATTTGGTTCTTCTCACCAGTTTATAACTTCTCTATTCCAGGAACTATCAAGAATTTAATCGACTGGTTATCTCGTTCTTTAGATCCAGCTAATCCAGGTGGTGAATCAGCTATTCACAATAAATTCACGACCGTTTCTGCAGCAGCTGCAGGCGGCTTTGAGAATATGTTTGAAAACTACAAATTCTTATTACCTTTCGTTCGTACACAAGTGATTGATGAGTTTACTGAAGTTAAAATCAATGACTCTGCATGGGTTGATGGTCAATTAGTATTAACTGATGAAGTACAAGCAAAATTTGATGCTCAAGTAGCAGCGGTTATTGAAGCAATTAACGGTTAATCATTATAAATATCACTCCCTAAATTAAATAATAACCGGTAGATAGCTATATAAGAATGCTTTTACCCAGCGTTTTAAAATATTAAGTGCCATAATGGTGTGTCATTAAACAAAGTATGATAACATGATTGAATACCGACGCCATGATGCGAACAGGAATTATGCGAAATGCCTATAAGATTATTTTAAACTTCGCGTATACTTCCAAAAATAGACCTGATAGTAAGTAGATTGCTTGCCATCAGGTCTTTTGCTATCGATAACTTATCACTATCTTCATAAAACTTTCATTCATTGATAGCAGATTTTTCAATTTAATCTGATAAAATAATAATTATCAATGGAGAGATTCTGTTAAAGAGGCTGGGCATAAAGTAGATAAATTCCATCGAATTATTGGTCATAAA
>NZ_BCQX01000198.1 GCF_001552295.1 Globicatella sanguinis NBRC 15551
AATTTGACACTATCAAATCTCCCTAAATAATTGCACTTTCACCATTATTTTTATATACTTAGGTAAAACCCAAGGAGGTAAAAAACATGAAATGGAAAATACTTGCTGACTCCGGATCATGCATCAGACATGAAGAAAAAATAACCGATGAGATTGGCTTTCAAGTGGTTCCCTTATTAATTAATATTGGTACCGAGTTATTTATTGACGACGATCTTAGTAAAGTTCCGGATTTAATGGACTCTATGGAACATAGCAAATTAGGTTCTTCAACCGCTTGTCCGTCACCTGATACTTACGCTTCAGCTTTTATGGATGCAGATAATATTATTTGTTTTACAATTTCGGGTGCTTTATCAGGAAGCTTTAATAGTGCTCAATTAGCCAAAAACCTTGTTTTAGAATCACACCCTGAAAAAAATATTCAAATTATTGATACTCTTTCTGCTGGGACTGAAATGGATATTTTAGTAGATAAGACGATTGAATTAATACAAGCAGGCAAATCATTCGATGAAGTCGTGACAGAAGTAGAAAATTATCATCAATCAACTGGTTTAGTCTTTATGCTAGAGTCAGTTGATAATCTAGTAAAAAATGGTCGCTTAAACCGTATAGTGGGTGGGATGATTGGTTTACTGAATATTCGCTTAATTGGTGTTCGTAGTGACGTTGGTCAAATTGAAGTCGTTCATAAATCAAAAGGGGAAAAACGTGCACACAATTCAATTGTTGACGTACTTACCGAAGCTAACTTTAATAATGGACGTATTGATATTTCACATTGCTTAAATGAATCTGGTGCCTTAAAACTAAGAGAGGTCATTTTAAAATCATTTCCACAGGCAACCATTAACATCCGTCCAACCAGTGGCTTATGTAGCTACTATGCGCAACGTGGTGGTCTAATGGTCGGTTATGAAACTGTATAGAAACTGTATAATAATAGCGTTTGAAGATGGACAATACTTGATAAATTCATTCAAGTGATTATTCGAAACTCATCAGCGCAATGGGTGATAGGCCTCACACTACGTCTTAAAGAAGTTAGGCATAAAGTTGATAAATTCAATCAAGTGATTGCTCGATAATTAAAAGCGTACGGGTTGAGTGACCCATACTGCGTCTTACAGACTTGTTTGAGGTCTACTCACCTGTGCGGGGGTAGGCCGACGAAGCGAAAATCGAATGATTTTCAACTTCTTGCCCACACCCTACCTACTTTTTGTTTGAAGCACAATTAAACGCTGACATAACAATCTCACACTTTGCTAGTACGTCTTTATCTGAAAAGCTGAACGCCTTGGTAATCAACTAAAAAATCGATAAAATAAAAATGGACAAGATCTAAAAGTTTTAACACTTTAAGCTCTTGTCCATTTATTTAATAACTAATCTATTGTCTATTTTTGTTGATAAAACTAAAGACAATAATTAAAATAACTGCTCCTAAAAATGAAGCAATAAAACCTGTATCATGGAATAAATACTCGCCAATAGCTGATCCTAATAAACCGGCGATAATGTTCCCAATAACACCACCAGGAATATCTTTACCTAAAAGTAAGCCAGCTAACCAGCCAATTATCCCACCAATAATTAAATTTACTATCATCGTAACCTCTCCTTAAATGAATGTAACACCATTATACCTTAGAACAGCACAATGAGCTAATAATGAACATAGTTAGATAGTGTCAAATT
>NZ_BCQX01000199.1 GCF_001552295.1 Globicatella sanguinis NBRC 15551
TCCGGTGGCGTATAGAGTTGGTGATTGCGTAGTAGCACATCCACCAGACGCACTAATTTTCTTGCGGTTAAGACGAGGGCACGTTTGTGCTGATGTTTAGGTACTTCCTGGAATTTCTTATGATAGAACTGGGCATATTCAGGTAAATAGCGTTTAACAGAGTTGGCAGCTTCAACTAGGTAATAACGCAAGAACCGATTGCCCCGATGAATCATCGGTGTGTTTTGTGACGATCGTTTTCCCGACTGATTTTCCTTCCAGGATAAGCCGGCGTACTTGGCAATTTTTGCTTGAGAATCAAAGCGTTCAATCTGTCCGATTTCGGCGATGATTCCAGCGGCATAGACCGGACCAATACCAGGAATAGAAGTTAAGCACTGATATTCTGGTAGGATTTGAACAATATCTTCAATCCCTTTGTCGAGATCTTTGATTGCTTTTTCAAGCGAGCGAATCTCACGGACTAAGACAGCCAGCACGATATCAATGGATTGGGCATGGACCTTAGAGAGACGATAACTCGATCGAATGGCTTTTTGGATTGTTTTAGCTAAGTCTTCGGGTGCTTTGAAGCGTCCCCGTCCTAGCTTTTGAATCAATTGGCCAAATTCTTCTAAAGGCATATTAGCCAGGTCATCTAGAGAATAGTCTTCTGTCATGAGTGAAATGACGGTAGCACTGAGGGCAGTCGTGGAATGCCCATCTTCTTTAAGATTCATCGAAAGCGTATTACACTTATAGTAAAGATTTTCTAGGAAGTGTTGCTTGACTGTAGTAAGTTGCTTGATTAATTGATAGCGAGACCGTGTAAGGTGCTGTAAGGCGATGTATTGGTCTTCCTTTAAGAAAGAGAGATTAAACCTTTGGATACGCAAGTAATCAGCAATATAGAAAGCATCTAAAGCATCGTTTTTATTTTCGGAGAAAACTTCACGATATTTCTTGATTTTGCTTGGTTCTTCAATTGTGACCACTACATTTAGCTCACTCAGCTCTGGGTCTTCTTTGAAGAAGTAACCGGGATGAAAGCTATAAGCTGATGTGGATTCCATGCCGATGACGATTCGATCAAAGTGATAGTCCTGATAGGCTTGAAGAATCCATTCTTTCAGTTCAGTGGCACCGTCGTGATCATTTCTAAAAGAACGTTCTAACAAAACAGAAAATTGTTCATCATCCGTTAAACAACAGACGTCTAGCTTAGCTAGACTAACATCTAAACCGACATATAAGTTCATGTGAGGGACCTCCTTTCGATTATATTTGGAAATTGCTTGGTTACTGTGGGATATCCCAGGATACCATTGCCTATAACAGCCTCGCTTAATAGAATACTTATCACGCTGATTCAAGCTGCCACTCGCCTACTAGCGGGTGTGAACCAGGGTGGAAACAGCTAGTGTGTTGGTTGTGACATCAATGGTCCGGGTTACAGACTTAAGAAGTAGACAAAGCCACAGAGGTGAATAGCATATTCCCGTAAGTCCCTTTCCAAGACTTATTATCCTACAACATCTCACAGTAACCAAGCAATATGAAGGGACAATTAAACATTTTATGAATTGAAATGAGGCTTAGCTAGCGCGCTTCGCTTGCTTGCCATTGTCATCCTGTTCGATTTCTTCGAAATCGTCCAGTCTGACAACGGGTAAAGCCCTTATCCATGACATAATGTTCGGTAAATCAAGAGAAACAGAGA
>NZ_BCQX01000200.1 GCF_001552295.1 Globicatella sanguinis NBRC 15551
ATTAATTGAAAACTGAGCCACTTTTGATAGAAAATAACCCTATTGAATAATAAATAGGGGGAATATCAGGAGTGATTGCATTGAAAGAAAAACAAACGATTATAAAACTCTACCTTGATGGGCTAAGCAAAAGAAAAATTGCTTTACTCACGAAGAAATCTAGGAATACTGTTGATAAATATATCAAGGAATATGAAAGAAGCAAGTATGAAGATGTTCGTGATCTTCCTATCGCTGAGGATATCGTGAAACCACCAACTTATAAAAAAAGAGTCGGTAGACGCAGAGTATTATCAGAATCAATTGAAGTGATGTTACGTGATTTTATTAAAGAAAATGAGTGGAAAAAGGATCACGGCATGGCGAAACAACAAATGAAGATTGTAGACATGCATGAGAAGCTGCTCGATCGTGGCTATTCTATTAGTTATACAACCGTTAGAAACTTCATTAACGAGGAGGTGACAAAAACAAAAGAAGTATTTATCCGACGCCATGCGGAACCAGGATATGAGGTTGAATTTGATTGGGGAGAGATAAAATTATTTATCGATGACAAGCTAAAAACATTTTCTTTGGCTGTATTTACTTTGGCGCATAGTAATTATCGTTTCGCTAGAATTTATCAATCAGAATCCCAAATTTGTGTATTAGACGTTCATACAAAATTTATCAGTCACATCGGCTTTATCCCTTCGGTCTTTACCTACGATAATATGAGAACGGTTGTTAAAAGTTTTATTGGAACAGAGAAAACCATTACCGACAGCATGATTCATTTATCTAATTACTATCAATTTAAAATTCGTTTATGTGAACCACGAAAAGGAAATGAAAAGGGACATGTGGAACGTAGTGTTGAGTTTATACGTCGTAAGGCATTTGCCTCAACTTATCGTTTCTCCAATTTAGAAGAGGCTCAAACTCATCTTAACAATGAATTAGAGAAACTCAATCAACGTTTGCATCACGAACACAAGGTTTCTCACCTGAAATTGATGCAGACAGAAAAAGAAAGGATTGGCCCTACCATAATCGCTCCCTTCGATGTTTCTGAAATATTAGAATGTCGAGTGGATAAATATAGTACGGTTGTCATTAAGCAAAATCATTACTCTGTACCAGAAGGTCATATTGGAAAATATATCATCGCAAAACTAAGTGCCGATCAGGTTAAGTTGTTTATTGAGGGTGAAATCATCGCAACACATAAACGTAATTGGGGTGTCCATCAGTGGGAAATGAATCTTTACCATTACTTAGAAACATTCAAAAGAAAAAAAGGTGCCTTGGCTCAAAGTGAATGTTTGAGACAAGCACCACAACAAATAAAAAATCTTTACCACCATCATTATATAGGAAAAGAGAAAGAATTCATCATATTACTCCACTACATGAAGGACAATAACAACTTTGAACGTGTTATGGCAGCGGTCGAAGAACTGAATGGCATTCGTTGGGGATACGTTAGCACAGAAAGAATTTTATTTCTATGCGAGCAATCAGAGCCGACAGAGGTATCTCTGGCAAGAGATGAGACAACCCATCAATCGGAAAGCAATTTGAAAGCTTATGCGAATCTGTTTCATCAAGCAGATAAGGAGGTCATTCACTATGGATAAGAAAGAACGATTAATTGAGTTATGTAGAGAATTACGATTACCCAGTATTCGGAAAATGGTGCAAG
>NZ_BCQX01000201.1 GCF_001552295.1 Globicatella sanguinis NBRC 15551
GAAGTATTTCTCCAATGGTCATACCGAACGAAGGATGCACAAAACATTCAATCCGATTGAACGCTTCTAACACTTCGTCTAACGTATGCTCCTTAAACAAATTTGCTTGTTCCATCCGACGTTTTAGTTCCGACACTAAAATTAAAGCTAAATACTGTACAAATATTTTCCCTTCTAATCCCCGTTCGGAAGAAACCCTTAACCGTCGCATATTCAAGCGGTCTTTTAAATTCATAAAGGCTTTTTCAACTTGATCTTTGTCTCGATAATGACTGAGTACTTGAGCGCTTGTCATCCGACTATTCGACAACAAAACAAAATAGCCCGCATAAGCTAACTTCTCAGCGATTGCCTCATCCTTCATGCTCACTGAGACGACCTTACCTTTTTCTTTTGTGACTTTAAAGTAAGTGTTATAAGCCTTTTGATGAGCTTCAATTAAGTGATTCGTTTGTAATTCGCGTTCCCAATCCTGAAGCTGTTTATGGAAGCGAATGCGTTCCTCGGTAGCTCGCTCACTATTTAAGTAAGCATGGAGGGTCACCGGATAACCGGATGTTTCCGATGCTTTGAACACTTGATTGATGGTAAGTTGTTGACGATATAAATTGGTCGCACCATCATAGTGTTGAGGATGTTCCATCGTGGGTGCCAGTTGACTCAAAGCTTCTTTCACATACTTAAGCGATACTTTGGCCCCTTGAATAAAGGTAATGCCTTCACGACACATCAACAAAATATTCTCCGCTTTATAAAACCCACGATCTAAAACGAGTTGAATCGGGCGATCCGTTAACTCATCAAACAAACTCATCAGCCAAGGTAAGGTTTTAGCGTCGGGTATATTGCCAGCTAACGGTCGATAGAGAACAGGAAGTCTAGACTCACTCCCAAATAATAGTGCTAGGTTAAGTTGAGCGAGTAAGTCATCTTCCTTGTTGTACCCATACTGCACTTGGCGTAACTTTTGTGAATAGCTTGAAATCGTGGTGGTATCATAAAACCAATAGGACTCCTCTGATTGACGCGCAACTTGAGCCTTAAAAAAAGCTTGTTTTTCTTTTTCGGTAATTCGCTGAAACAACTCACTAATCCGTTGTGAGGTTAAGCTACTTAAATCAAACGGCAGATGATGAAGTTCGGCCCATTGATTAAATTTCTGCATCGAACTAGAAGGAGCTAAAACCAAATAATAAGCTAACCCTAATAATGCTTGATAATCATCAGGGAACATAGCCTTTAAATCTTCTGTTAAACCAACTTCTTTTGCCAGTTGAGACAAAGTATAAGTTGCCCCATAAAAGGAACGTTTAATTTCTGTTAAGAGTGGCATAGAAACGGCGGTTGTTTTTTTCTTTTTCATTCGACCATCGGTCGGAACCATCTTACCTGTTTCAGGATCAAGCTTACCGACTAATTTTCGTTTAGCACGTGATTGTTTTTTCTCAGAATCCCAATAAGCAATGGATTCATAAAAGTAGGTATTTCCAGTCCGCTTATCGAATTGTTTAATCAAATTAGGTTGTTTCTTTTTCGTCATCGTTCTCACCTCGTTACGATAATAATAACACATAACGAGGATAAAGGGAATAAAAAAGTGCTCTAAAGATTATACAATCAATCTTTTGAGCAAGTTTCCTTGTTATGAGTCGCGGGAATTCA
>NZ_BCQX01000202.1 GCF_001552295.1 Globicatella sanguinis NBRC 15551
TACTTCTTGCCCACTCCCTTTACTTTAGTAAAGCAATAATTTTAAATTTAAGTATTTTAATTTTTGAGACAAACAAATAGACTAAGCAATGATTACTGCTTAGTCTATTTGTTTGTAAATTCTATTTTCTTCCTAGAATAAATCAAATTTCTTTGAAACTCTCTTAGTTATAATCCGTAACTTCATCAACTTCTGTCGCGCCATCTAATGCATGAGTACCGGCCTCAGCACCTTTTTTACCAGCTAATGTTGATAAAGCTGCTGCAATTGCAAGACTGATGAAGGCGATAATAGAATATTTAGATGTTTCATTCATTACCTCATTAGTTGTTTCGACAACTTCTTCTGATGTGTCTTCAACCTTAGTTACTAACTCATTTAATTGAGTTTCGGCATCATTTAATAATTTTTTAGCATTTTCTTGTGCTTCAGCATATGAAGTTTTGATATTTTCAACCGCTTCAGCCGCTTCTTGTTCAGATAAGTCGGTATTTTCGGCAATGGCATTAGATAATTTTTCTTCATCTAATCCCTCGCCGATTGATGTTAATCGTTCTTCAATGGCGGCATAGACACCTTCTAATTCAGTCCCAGCATCTTTACCATCGACAACAATAGCTTTTGCAGCATCTTGAATATCGGTTACGGTATCATCTAATTGTGATTGTAAAAAATTTGGTTGCAATTCTGGAATTTCAGAGGCAACTAATGCATCTTGAACTTCTTTGTCTAAATCAGTCGTATCTAATTGTAAATTACTAGTAATCGTATCAAATGCTTCTTGTGATAAGTCGGCAGTTACTTTACCAGCTGTAGTTGCCACATTAGTAATCGAATTACCAGCAACGCCTAATAATGAACCAATCGTATTAAATGCAGAACCAAGAGCTGAAGTAGCAATGTATAATGCAGCGACTAATCCAATAGCCCATGTAAGGAAACCATGCATGGCACCCGCACGATTAGCTGTAAATCCTGCAACATATCCACCCGCACATAGTGAAATGATAAATGAAATAATCGTCCAAATTATCAAACCAGTTCCCACACCTTCAAGAGGGTTGGTTGCGGTTAAGTCAGTAACGCCTAATCCGATTGAAGTAGAAATTAATGAAAATAGTATGCTTAACGCTAAAAATGTTAATAAACCAGCAAAAATTGATCGCCACGATAAATTGACACCGGCTTTTTCAACTTCCAAATCATGGAAGTTGCTTCTAGTATGGTGAATGCCCTCGGTGTTGTATCGATTATATTTTGGTCGATTGTCATCTTTGTCATCGTCATCTATAATAATACGATCAACTTCGCTAGCTCGTTCTTTGACCTCTGCTTCGCTTAATGGCATGTTGCCATTGACTACTTTTTTATCCTTATCTTCCATGTTGGTCTCTCCTTTTTTTCTATTAATCTATTTATTTAATCGATAATAGAGTGATATTTTAATAAACAAATACACATCAATTCCTCGCTTATATTATGAATCTTAAATAGTAAGCACTCACTATTTGTTTATGTTTCCATTATATTAAATTTTAGAAAATAATGCTAGTATTATCCCTTAAAAGCGGATTAAAAATTTTTTCAGGCAAGAATATCCGATTTTAAGCGTTTTATTTTAATTTTTTTTGATT
>NZ_BCQX01000203.1 GCF_001552295.1 Globicatella sanguinis NBRC 15551
ACTGCGCTATTAATTAACAAGCAATCACTTGCTTGATTTTATCAAATTGTTGCCGAACCTCATTAAGACGCAGTTTGAGGCCACTCAACCATTGCGCTTTTAGTTACCGAGCAATAAGTTGATTGAAATGAACAAGTTGAGAACCAATCTCATTAAAACGCAGTTTGAGGCCACTCTACCACTGCGCTTTTCATTAGATAAGTATGACTGAACAGAGTTCAAAAGTTTAGGCCCAGCCTCAATTAATTATCTGGAAACTCAGATTAAATAACATTTTGGCGATGACGAAATTGTAAATTTGCAATTACGAAAGTAATGAAAATAGAAATAAATGATAAAGAGAAAAACTAGTATTTAACAAAAATACTTGATATAATGACACCAAATTTAAGGAATGAGGGATATAATTGTTATATTTTCAAAGTGATTATATATTAGGAGCACATCCAACAGTATTAGAGGCATTAGTCAAAACTAATCTCGAACCATTAGCTGGATATGGGACAGATCCCTACACTGAATCAGCTAGCCAGAAAATTAAACAAGCCTGTCAATTAGAAGATGCGGAAGTTTATTTATTAACTGGTGGGACACAAACCAATAAAATTGTGATTGATACCATGTTAATGCCATATGAGGGTGTGATTGCCGCTGATACCGGCCATATTGCCGTGCATGAAGCCGGAGCCATTGAACATTCTGGACATAAAGTCTTAACTGTCCCTCACTATGAAGGTAAATTAAACGCGAAAGACGTTCGCCAATTAATTGAGTTTTTCTATGCCGATGGTAATCAAGAACACATGGTTTATCCTGGAATGCTGTACATTTCACATCCTACGGAATACGGAACTTTATATTCAAAAGCAGAATTAGAAGAACTTTCGGCTCTTTGTAAAGAATTTGACATTCCACTATTTGTCGATGGGGCTCGCTTGGCTTATGGTTTAGCTTCAAATGAGACCGACGTTGACTTGGCTACTCTAGCAAAATTAGTCGATGTCTTTTATATCGGTGGTACCAAAGTCGGCGCTTTAGCCGGTGAAGCCGTTGTTTTCACAAAAAATAATATGCCAAAACGTTTTAATACTCGCGTTAAACAATTTGGTGCAATGCTTGCTAAAGGTCGTTTGTTAAGTGTTCAATTTGATGCCCTCTTCACGAATGATTTATACTTCAAATTAGGAGAACATGCTATCGATATGGCGGAGCAATTAAAAGTCATTTTACGAGAAAAAAATTATCCATTTTACTTAGCTTCCCCAACTAATCAACAATTCGTTGTTGTTACTAAAGATCAATATGAAAAAATTGCTGAAATTGTAACGACTGGTTTTTGGGAAACCCTTGATGAAAATCATATCGTCATTCGATTTGCGACTAGTTGGTCAACGACTCAAGAGGATATTGATCAATTAAAAGAACTTTTACCTCATTACGAACTGTAATACAAAATAAATAATACTGCCCTATTTGTTCAACAGCTTTATAAGCTAATTGAATCATCATAGGACAGTATTTTTTCATTCGTAAGCGTCCTATAACAGAGTATCTATCAATAATCGGATAACACCCCTAAAATAGTGATAATAAAACTATTTTAGAGGTG
>NZ_BCQX01000204.1 GCF_001552295.1 Globicatella sanguinis NBRC 15551
CCCGATGTCTCATGGTTATGCGGAATAGATAAAAAAAGTGAACATTATCGGTTTTCTATTCTTGCTTAAACTTATTTATTATTTGGAATTATGAAAGGATGGAGCTATGATAAATCCAGTAATTATGCAATATTTTGAATGGTATTTACCTGATGATGGACAGCACTGGAATCGATTAAAAGAAGATGCTCAACACTTAAAAGAGTTAGGGATTAATCAAGTTTGGATGCCACCCGCTTTTAAAGCAACTGGCACTAATGATGTCGGATACGGTGTTTATGATATATATGACCTTGGTCAGTTCGATCAAAATGGATCTGTTCGAACTAAATATGGCACCAAAGATGAATACCTGGCTGCCATTAAAGCACTTAAGGAGCAAGGGATTAAACCTATTGCCGATATTGTTTTGAATCACAAAGCTAATGGCGATGAAAAAGAGTCCTTTATGGTATTGAAAATGGATCCTAATAATCGTCAAAAGCCATTATCTGAACCTTATGAAATAGAAGCTTGGACTCATTTTTATTTTCCAGGAAGAAATAAAACTTATAGTGATTTTGAGTGGCATTGGTATCATTTTACCGGTACCGATTATGATGCGCGTAATGATGAAACAGGGATTTATATGATTCTTGGGGATAATAAAGGATGGGCCAATGGGGACTTAGTTGATACTGAGAATGGTAACTTTGATTATTTAATGTTTACTGATATCGATTTTCGACATCCTGAGGTAAAAAATCATTTATATCAATGGGCTCAATGGTTTATTCAAGAAACAGGTATTCAAGGATTTAGATTAGATGCCATTAAACATATCGAAGCTGATTTTATGAAGAATTTTATAGAATACATCCATGATAATACGGATGAAGATTTCTTTATTTTCGGTGAATATTGGAATCCGGATGTCAATGCGAAAGAGGTTTATTTAGCTCAAACAGATTATGAAATTGATTTAGTGGATGTCGGACTACATATGAATTTTCATTTAGCAAGTAAAAATGGCAATCATTATGATTTATCGACTATCTTAGATGACACTTTAATGGAAAAGAATCCTTTTGAAGCGGTCACTTTTGTTGAAAATCACGATACTCAAAAAGGTCAAGCCCTACAGTCTTATGTGGAAGATTGGTTTAAACCTTCTGCATATGCGATGATCCTATTAATGCAAAATGGTCAACCATGTGTATTTTATGGTGATTATTATGGAGTTAATCATGATCAATTTGGTCAACCTAAGCTTCAATGGATTTTAGATAAATTATTATATTTACGGAAAGACTATGCCTATGGTGAAGAAAATCGTTATTTTGATCATCCAAATTGTATTGGGTGGACACGATTGGGAACCGAAGACCATCCAAATGCTTTGGCAGTTGTTATTAGTAATGGGGATGAAGGTTGGAAAAACATGAATGTTGGTTCTTTAAATGCAGGTAAAGTATTTATTGATTATTTAGGCCATCATGATGCGCAAATTACGATTGATGACAATGGCAATGCAGATTTTCCAGTAAAAGCTGGTAGTGTGTCTTGTTGGGTTGAAAAATAAACAATTATTACGAAAAAGCTCTCGAGATAGGGAGTGGGCAAGAAGT
>NZ_BCQX01000205.1 GCF_001552295.1 Globicatella sanguinis NBRC 15551
AATCAAAAATATGAAAGAAAAAGAAGCACGTTTAGAACTTGAATGGAAAGAATATCAAAAGCAGCAAGTCACGATTGCAAAACTCGAGGAATTTGTTCAAAAAAATATTGCTCGCGCTTCGACAACGAAGAGGGCTCAAAGTAGACGTAAGCAATTAGAAAAAATTACTCGGTTAGAAAAACCAAAACAAGACCAAAAAGCACCACGCATTCAGTTTTCAACGGCTAGCGAAAGTGGCGAACGCGTGCTTGAATTAGAAAATCTAAGCATCGGCTATCAATCTGAAGTAATTGCCGAAAATATTCAATTGGATTTAAGAAAACAAGAAGCCATCGCAGTCGTCGGGCCAAACGGTGTTGGTAAATCTACTTTATTGAAAACGATAATTGGGGAAATTCCTCCAATTAAAGGCGAAATCATAAGAGGTACTGGATTAGATATTGGGTACTACGCTCAAAACGTTAATATGTTAAATCCTGACTTAACTGTCTTAGAAACTCTATGGCAAGCACACGATACAACTGATGAATGGATTATTCGGAGTATTTTAGGCAGCTTCCTTTTTACTGGCGAAGCTGTTGAAAAGAAAGTATCGATGCTAAGCGGTGGAGAAAAAGCTCGGCTAACTTTAGCTTTATTGGCTACTGACCATGATAATACCTTAATTTTAGATGAGCCTACCAACCACTTGGATATCGATAGTAAAGAAGTATTAGAACAAGCCTTAATCGAATTTGATGGTACACTTTTATTTGTTTCGCATGACCGTTATTTTATCAATCGGATTGCCACCCAAATTTTAGAGATTACGCCATCAGGCTCTACTCTTTATTTAGGAGATTATGATTATTACTTACATAAAAAAGAAGAGCTAGCTGTTCTTAAACAAGAGGCTGAGTTGAAAAACAAAACAAACGCCAAGCCGACTGAAAGTATCACTGCTACTAAAGGGCAAGCTCAGTTATCCTTCGAAGAAAGTAAGCAATATCGTCGTGAATTAAAGAAATTAACTCAGCAAGTTGATAAAGTGACCGAAGAGCTAGAAACGATAGAACAAGCGATTGAAGCCTTACATCATCAAATGGCGGAAGCTTCTACATTGAATCAACAAGACGAGTTATTAAAGATGCACGAGGAACTAATGGGCTTAGAAAATCGCCAGGAAAACTTAATGGAGGAATGGGAAGAAGCGAGTTTAGCCCTTGAAGAGCTAGAGGAAACAAACAATTAATGTGACCGATAGTATTAAGTAGCATAAACTACTCACTATTACCACTCTAATCTAGTAGCATTGTTTTAGTCGACAGTAATGCAATAACATAGAGTGGTTTTCGTATATACTACCGAGAAGCTTTGGCACAAGCGCATGCATCAAGATAAAGCGTCAACTTTTTAAACTTATTGAGTCTTTACTCTATGAGGGAGTGAACAGGCAGTGAAGATGGAGTGATTTCCTTGCTGGCTCACTCCTTTTTTGAATCGAGATGATTTTATTTATCTTCTGGCGCATTCATTTTTCCATTAATCAATATGATAAAGAAACAGGGAGTGGGCAAGAAGTA
>NZ_BCQX01000206.1 GCF_001552295.1 Globicatella sanguinis NBRC 15551
GGGCTGTGACACGTACCTGGTTATTCGGCGTTTACGTTATTTCTCCTTTCCGATACCATTCACTTAACATGAATAAATCATGAAGTGAAGTGATGGTTATACTTGCTTTTTCTGACATAATTATCCCTCCTAAATAGACAATTATATCAAAAAAGATTACCTGATTTGTGGTTCATTACTGGGGAAAGTTACGTGCAACAAATTGGGTAATCTTATCTTAACTTTTATAACAGTTTGGGCTCATCCTTATAATAGGGTGCTGGCGGATAGGTATAGTACCTGCGATACATCAAAACACCCAGTGCTGCTACGAACAAAACGAGGGACAAGCCTTGTGAAACTCGTAAGAAATCGCCTATCCATAAGCTGTCTGTCCGCATGCCTTCAATAAAAAACCTTCCTGCTGAATACCAAATGACATAGCTGAGCGCCACTTCTCCTTGGCGAAGGAATTGATTCTTGTTCCGCAAAAGGAGCAACAAGGCGAAACCAACTAAACTCCATAAAGACTCATAAAGAAAAGTGGGATGGTAATAGGTTCCGTTGATATTCATTTGGTTAATGATGAATTCCGGTAAGTACAAGTTTTCTAAAAATCGTCGGGTGACTGGACCCCCATGTGCCTCTTGATTAATGAAATTTCCCCAGCGACCAATCGATTGAGCTAGGAGGACACTAGGTGCCAGTATGTCTAGTAAAAGAGTTAGCGTCATTTTCTTTCTTCTTGCAAACCAGTACACTGCGAGACCACCCGCAATTAGCCCCCCATAAATGGCAATACCGCCATTCCAGATGGCGATGATTTCATTAGGGTTTTGGAGATAATACTCCCATTTGAATAAAACATAGTAAAGCCGAGCCCCAATAAAACCAATTGGTATGGCCCATAATGCCATATCTGTCATAGTGTCTTCTTCTAGTCCCATTTTTTGAGCTTCCTTTGTTGCTAATGAAATACCTAACAGCATGGCTAAGGCAATAATAATTCCGTACCAATAAATTTCTATCGTCCCAAATGAAATCGCAACTGGATCGATTACGCTAAATAAAACATTCATTCTTCAATCCCCTTCATAGCTTACATTAGTTAATTGATTTTATATCATATATTTTTAGTTAAAATTATATAGTTATTTGTTTATAGGCAATAAACTCTCATTTATATTGTCAAACACATTGTCAGGAGTTCCTTCACCATTGATCACGTGGAGCAAATTTCGTTCTTTATAGAAGTGAATGAGCGATTCGATTAATCCCTCGTTAAAGCGTAGCCTATTTTCGATCACTTCTGGTTTGTCATCTAATCGAATTTCTCCCCGTTTTGGTTCGTTTTGGGCATTCCCTTGTTTTACTTGTAAACGAAGAGCTCCTCGTTTCGCTAACCGATGCCTTAACATATCCTGACTTACATCTAAAAAGTGAACGGCGTCTAAATTCCGATTCTGACTTTGTAGGTAAGCTTCGAGCATTTTTGCTTGCTGTAGGATACGTGGGTAACCATCCAGAATAAAGCCATTTTCAACATCTTTTGCTTGTAAGCGACTCTTAACT
>NZ_BCQX01000207.1 GCF_001552295.1 Globicatella sanguinis NBRC 15551
TAGTGTCAAATATTTTGTGTAACCTGCATATTAAGATTGTAATATAATTAATAACTATTTATTGAATTTCACCTTGCCTTTTAGATGAATTATCATAACGACCAGTGAACTTGTACTTCCTCTCAACAAGATAATCCATCTAAAAGGCAAGGCCAGCAACCGAAGGGCGCTAGTTAAGCCTCACATGATACTTGAGGATTTTTCTGTTTCTCTTCTTAAGTTGAATTCATTAACCGGCCTTTTGAGATCTATCAGCAGTTGAAGTTCAAATGCAACCTTCCCAAAGCCTTTATGAATACGATTTGCGAACTTGGCATTATATTCTATGACATAACAATAGACTGTCTTTTCTAGGGACGCCTCATGTGGAAATTGTTCTTTAATTTTCGTTCGCTTCTTCAATTGCTTATTAAAGGCCTCGGATAGATTGTTTGTATAAAGTGATGGCCATATCTCTTTGGGAAAATGCATGAACGAGAAAAGGTTCTTTTTTCGTCTTAATTGTTCTACCAATTTTGGATAAGTCCCTTTCCAAGTCTGAATAAATTCATTAAGTAAGCGCGTGGCTTCTACGATACTACCAGCTTTAGGGACTTTTTTTAGCCCTTCTAATACTTCTTGACGATCTTTCACCCGTACTTTCATGGCGAAATGTCTCAGCAGATGAGTCCAACAGGTTTGATGAAGGGCCATTGGAAACTCATTGGTTAACGCTTCCGCTAAGCCTGTTAATTCGTCTGACACAAAGAGAAACACATTTTCGAGCCCTCTTTGTTTTAGGTCTTGTAGCATTTCACGATAGTGCAAGGAGGACTCTGTCGGATAGACTTGAAAATCGAGTATTTCTTTATAGCCTTGAGCATCAATTCCAATAATGGTATGGACAGCTTCTTTAGACACACTCCCACGTCTTACAGGGATAAAGGTGGCATCGCAATATAGACAAACATAGTCTTGCTTAATAGGGCGTTGTCGGTAAGCAGCTAACTCTTCTTCAAATGTTTTAGAAAGATGAGAGATAGTCGTTGGCGAATAGTGGTGACCATACATTTTTTCAATGAGGTCTGAGATATCGCGTGTTGTCACACCTTTTTGATACATTAAAATGATCATCTCTTCTAAGTGATTAGGGGCTTGTTGAAGACATTGAATCGTTTTAATATCAAACAGACCTAATCGATCTCTTGGTATTTTGAGCTGTAGCTTACCGTATTCTGTCGTTAATGTTCTGGAATAATAACCATTTCTTGAATTGCCGGTATTGTAGCCTTTCACTTCCCATTTCTCATAATTAAGAAAAACCGTTCTTTCGCTTTCAAGGAGTAGGTTAATAGCTTCTTCTAAAGCTTGACGAAATATTTCATGAACCGATTCACCTTGTGCTAGTGCTGTGATTAATTTTGTGTTAAAATCTTTCATGAGGGACCTCCTGTTTGTGATTGTTTTGTTGTTATTACAATCTTACAAAAAAGAGGTCTCTTTTTCCAGGGAGACTCCGAGGTTACACAAGATATTTTACGCTAT
>NZ_BCQX01000208.1 GCF_001552295.1 Globicatella sanguinis NBRC 15551
CCCAAAATATTTGACACTACCATGGTATTCTATTGGTATAATTAGTTATCAGGAGAATATGCAAATGAAGTTATATATAGATGAGTCAGGGTCAATAACAACCTCTAATGCAAAAAGAAATAGATATTTTATTATGTCTTTTGTACATACAAATGAGCCTTATAAGGTAATCAGGGAGTTTAGAAGGGCAAAAATTGAATTTTTGAAAATCCATTCAGATATTCAATTGGACATAAAGAAAGAAATAAAAGGTTCAGAAATGACTTTTGGTATGAAGAAACACATTTTTGAACACTTGAAAAGTAAAACAGATGTCAGTTTTCATTTTATGGTAATTGATAATCAAAATTTAAAAACAAATCTTAGAGAAAAACCATCAATTAGTTTTAATTACTTTATTTCTTTAGCTGTTAAGAAAATAAGAAATAATGTAAGAGATAATGATAGAGATTTATTTTTACTAATTGATGAAAGAAACCAATCAGTTGGTTCACTAAATAGCTTGTCTGAATATTTACAAATAGAATTGTCTATAAAAACTAACCATTATGATAAAATAAAAGTAAATTATAAGGATTCAAAAACAAAAGATTTAATTCAAATAGCTGATATATTTTCAAATACAATTTATAGAGTTTGTCAATCAGAGTTATTTTCTAGAGAAGATAAAAAAATAATAAACTTTTAGATATTTGTTGTCCTGGTTTCATAGATTACTTTCCAACAAGGAATAATAGTCTGAATTTTATTCAAAGGTTAAATAATATTTCGGTTGACAGGTAGAATTCTTCTGTTTATAATGTATTTAAAGTAGTATGGTAATTCTTCCATTTTCGCAAACTTAATTATCTACGGGTATTTAAATATGTAAGCTTGCTTAATGTAAGCCGAGTGGAAGTTGTCTACTTTTTATAAAAAGGTAATCCCTCGCATTATGCGAGGGCTTTTTTATATTTATATAATAGAAGGGAAAAATAAATAATTCACGCTGGCAGATTGAATACGTAATTGAATACGTTATTTGTTATTTTATGTATTTTTATATTAACTATCTCAACGATTTTTTAGTTAATAATGCTTTTATTTAGCTGTTGTACGCTTACTTGCGTTCAATGCGAAAAAAACCAGGTCTTAAGAAAGCTCGTAAAGCTTCACAATTCTGAAAACGTTAGGCTGCAGCTGTTGCGAACTTGTTCGCTTACAGATGGAGTTCCTCAACTTGCCATTGCAAGTTGAGTTCAATTGAAAATATATCAACGTTTCAAGACACTTTCCAATTATGGAAGGTGTCTTATGTTTATATCGTACCGACTTTTTACCGACTTTTCTTTAATGAATTTGAAAGAGATTTTAGTTAGAAATGGTTATGTAAAAGTTATATGGAATAAATCAATAAAGTATTAGGCTGCAGCTGTTGCGAACTTGTTCGCTTACAGATGGAGTTCCTCAACTTGCAGTGCCAAGTTGAGTTCAATTAAATATAATTACAAAATTACAACACTCTCCTTATCGGAGGGTG
>NZ_BCQX01000209.1 GCF_001552295.1 Globicatella sanguinis NBRC 15551
CCGAAAGATGAGTTGCGGTTAATATATCAAATAAAGCTAAATGAGGTACTACAATAGGAAATAATGCGATTAACGTCAAAGTAATGATTAAACAAGGCATTAATGCGATAACGATAAATTGAGTGCGTGTATAGCGACTGCCCGGACTTGATGCGTATACCATTCCGGTTTGATAGCCAAACTTAACTGAAGCAGTTGGATTGAACTGTTTGAAAAAGACGCCATGAATCGCTTCGTGAATGATTAAGACAATCATAAACAGAGCCACAAAACTAGTCAGTTCAATGAAAATACGCTTAATATCCATTGAAAGTGGCGCTTTACTAAACTGGTAAAAAGCTTGCATAATACCCAGGATTACTTGTAATATAATGACGGATGCAATTAGGATAACGAGTGAATAACGACTTAACTTCTTTAGCGTATTCTGGTCATCTACCAAATTAATTTCTTTCCATATCTTCATTAGTTTTCCTCCTATTTAAGTAATTATATATTGATTATATCATATTAACCCTTCTTTTTTACAACCGTATTATAAGCAAATTACCAATACTTGTGACGAAATTTTTGTACTAAAAAACCATTAAAAGCACTCTCTCCTGCTTCTAATGGTTTCAAATTTTTATGCTAAAAAGTTAATTTTTGAATTTACATCATATCGTGTTGACTCAAGTGGTTCTTCGCCTGGTTTACCAATTGAAATGGCCATAATAGGCACGAAACGCTCATTATCAAGGTTTAAAGTTGCAACTAAAAATAGAAAAGATGCTAAACAATAATTGTATCGAGTTATTTATCGGATTTTCTTTATAAAAAATTTTTTTATCAGAAATACATGTTGCTTTGGACTTAATTATATAAGAGAGACCGACACTCTGTATTCAAAAAATAGCGTTGTAATTTTAGTAAATTTTAGAACCAATCTTTTTCCTAACTAAATATTGCAGAGTAATTAAATTAGTTTAAAATTACGAATTCGAATTTAAAGTGTAATTTTAACCTCTTATGATTTGTACTTATTTTATTGGAACAACTAGACCTCTATATAACGCATGATATAAACCATCAATAAACGAAATATATTGTCTTGCGAGTGTGCCTAAATACTTTCCATCATTATAAAAATATCTTTCCGGCGGTGTGGATTTAAATGTTAAATGTAAATCCATCATAATGCCTGAGCTTTTTATACTATAATCTTCCTTACTTGGATTTACAACCAAGTAATTTGATTTATTACGATTGTTCTGTTTAAATTCATTGATATTTTTTTTGCTTTGATCTTTATATAAATTAGATTCAATACTAGAAGTTTGATTTAAATGTTTTTCTTCTTCACTGATTTCAGTATTTGAATTTTTTTCATCAATTTCTTTTTTTAAAATATCATTGGAAATTTTGGGTGTATTTTTTATTTCATATACTATATCATTCTCTAGTTTTGTTTCCTCTAAAGTTGTTTCCTCTTCGACTAAACAGTCGTCTTTTGCATCTTGATTAATTATTTCTT
>NZ_BCQX01000210.1 GCF_001552295.1 Globicatella sanguinis NBRC 15551
AAGTATTTAAATCGTACAGGAGATTTTAAGGCTATAGATATGACTAAAGAAGCAAGGGGAAGAAATTTTAAGGGATTTCTTCACCATATTTCTAAAGGTAAATCTTATCAAAAAAACATTTTAAAGCTTAGGGTCAAAAAGAAAATTGTACAAGTATTAGAACACGAACAAGTTAAAGCAATAATCGATGCGTGTCATACAAAAAGAGATAAGTTACTTATTATGCTTATGTATGAAGGAGGACTTCGAGTAGGAGAGGGATTATCCCTTCGTATCGAAGATATTTCTACTTGGGATAATCAGATTAATATCACGCCAAGAGATCACAATGAAAATGGGGCTTATATTAAGCTTAGAAAAGAACGAACAATCGATGTTAGCAAGGAATTAATGGCTTTATACACCGATTATTTAGTTCATGAATATGGGGAAGATTTGGAGCATGATTATATATTTATAAATCTCAAAGAATCTTATTTTGGGAAACCTCTAAAATATCAAAGTGTATTAGATCTTATAAGGCGATTGGTGAAACGGACAGGGATTACCTTCACTGCCCATATGTTACGTCATACGCATGCCACAGAACTCATTAGAAGTGGATGGGATGCTGCGTACGTACAAAAAAGGTTAGGTCATGCACATGTACAAACAACACTTGATACATACGTTCATCTTTCTGATCAAGATATGAAAAATGAATATAAAGCGTATCTCCAAGGGAGAGAAACATAAAAAATGAAATTTCCAAGCGTTGCAACAAATCGAAAGCTCGTCACTAAGACAGAGATTAATAAAAAAATAGCGGATATGACTGGTGTCTTACAAGGGTTTTGGGCAGCAGATAGATGGGATATAAGAATTTGCCCACATCCTAGTGCGATAGAGTTAAGTAAGAATCCTTCGTTAAGAAATCGTTGGGTAAATTTTGATAGAGTAGAAAACATCTGGTTAAAAACAGAATTAAAATACTTTTATTATGTTCTCTTAAATAATGGAACTTGGAGTGCAAAAACTGTTTGGATTAGAAAAGGAACAGTGATAAGTCGAATGTTGGGATTTTTAAATTTAAAATATCCCGATATTACCTCTATAACTGAAGTGCCTATAGTAAAAGCTTTGGCGGAATACCGAACTTACTTAGTAGAACAAGGAGTAAAATCTACGACTAAAAATTACAAGCTCGATATAAATCAAAATAAAATTTCTGTACAAGCGAACTCCTACTACGTTACTAATCTTAAACAGTGTATGGAGTTCTATGAGGATTTCTATTTTGATGGTGAAGAATGGGATAAAGATGTTTGGGATCTAAGAAAACTTTCATTGCCGGAAGATAAGGTAAATCCAATGTCCTACGAATATACAATCAATTTTAAGGGTTTTGAAAATGATTATTTTAAAGAAATCGTCAAGAAGTATTGTAAGTTAATGTTAAATACACGTAGCTTTTCCCATGTAGTTGATATGGCGTCAAAATTAAGAGAGTTTTTTAATTTTTTTGATT
>NZ_BCQX01000211.1 GCF_001552295.1 Globicatella sanguinis NBRC 15551
TTAGTCGACCTCTCACACCACCGTACGTACGGTTCTCGTATACGGCGGTTCAATAATGTAAGTACACTTGCTCTGCCAATTGGGTCATATTCAAAAGACCCCATTGGTAGAGTTTTTCCGTTGGTATGGCTTGATGAACTTCCCAAGTACAGGACAATCGCCAATATTTCTTTCTTGAATAGGCGATACGTTTGGACTCATCGAGTGTTAGTCCTCTCTTCATGAGTTCTTTTATCTTCGTTCTTGGTCGTTTCCATCGTTTGAGTATTAGTTGTCTGATTCTGCGATGTAACCAGGATTCAATGGCTCGGATAGTGCCTTTAATATAGCCTCTTCCATGGTATTGTATCCACCCTCTGGCTACTTGGTTGATTTCCTTTACCAACATTTGAAAGGTTTTCGGTGTTTTCCGACTCGTGACTTGTCTAAGTTTCGCTTTGAATTGCTTCACTGCTTCTTTAGTCGGTCGGTATCGACAGCCTCCATTCGCTTTCATTATCAGACAACTCAAGAACTTTAAACGGTAAGGACTACCTACTTTACTTTTTTCTGTATTCACAACCAATTTCAATTCTTTTGATAGGAATCGACTGATGCTCTGTAGAATTCGTTCGCCTGCTCGTTTACTTTTCGTAAAGATGACAAAATCATCGGCATAGCGTACGAATCGGTGTCCCCGTTTCGTTAGTTCTTTATCTAACTCATGTAAATAGATGTTACTGAGTAATGGCGACAGAACGCCTCCTTGCGGGGCGCCTTTTCCTGTCTTCTGGAAGTTTCCGTTTGGTTCAATGACGCCAGCTTGCAAGAATCGGTTAATCAATCTTAATATTGATTTATCGTCAATGTGTTGTTTCAGAAGATACATCAGCTTGTCATGGTTAATCGTATCAAAGTACTGTTTTAAATCGCAATCCACGACATATCGGTAGCCTTCTTCATAATACTTGGCACATTGTTTTCTTGCTTGATGAGCATTGCGATTTGGTCTAAACCCATAACTGTAAGGGCTAAAGGTCTTGTCGATTGACGGTTCAATAACCTGCTTAATCGCTTGTTGTATCACTCTATCCCTTACAACGGGTATGCCTAGTTTACGGACACCTCCATTCGGTTTAGGTATTTCAACCCGTTTTACTGGCTGAGGACGGTAGGTGCCTTCGAATAATTTCTTACACAAAGGAACATAATAGTTGAAGATATGACTTTCCACTTCTTCAACAGTCATCCCATCCACACCCGGGCTTCCGCCATTTCTTCTGACTCTATCACATGCGCGTCTCAGGTTATTTCTTTCTACCACCCTCGACATTATCGGATAGTGACGCCATTGGTCCAAAGCTTCTCCTAGTGATTGACTCTGCGCAGATGCATACTCTTTCGATTCCGTCTTATCCCTTTGCATCTTGCCAAGCTTTTGCTTGTTTTCTGCCTTCTTCATCTTCACTACCTCTCTTTCTTTCCAATGTTCATTATTGTTCAGTCCTTCAGTTGGTAG
>NZ_BCQX01000212.1 GCF_001552295.1 Globicatella sanguinis NBRC 15551
TTTTATTTGAAAAGAAAGACAAAAAAGGCGCAAAAAAGCACCCTCTATGCTATAATTAAAGTGAAAAATTTTTAAAAATTGTTGCATTAGTTCTGTTGGCGCAGTCCTAATGCTTTTTGTTTATCATAATGAATATGACAAGAAAGTACCTTATATATGATACGTAGTAACTTGTGTCCGCAAGCAACTACAGCTTTCATTTTGGCTCCTCTAGCAGATAGACGTTGATAGAGATTCGAAAAAGCGGGGTCCATCGACCTTCCTGCAATACCGCCACAGGCTATCAGTGTTGTTTTAAGGTATTTATTCCCCCGGGTGGTTCGACTGCTTTTTTTTACTCCAGCACTTTCATATGAACCAGGTGATAGTCCAGCCCATGAAGCTAAGTGCGCAGCTGTCTTGAAGGCCTCTACATCTGGACCAATTTCTGCCAAGATAACCGCAGCACTATTTGCTTTCACCCCTGGGAGCTCCATTAATAATTCATATTCTTCCTTAAAATAAGTGAGTATAAATTCCTCAATATCTCCATCCATTCGCTTAATTTTTTCTGTATAAAAGCGGTACTCTTCCAATGAATCATCTAATAATCGTCGGTCAGTCTTTGACATTTTGCCGTCCATGGCTTCTAAGAGTTGTTTGGGTGTCGCTTTAACATGAGTATGCATACACTCGGCGACTCGTTCAAGGGTGATTTTTTCACCATGAATAAATAAAGAGAGTAATGCTTGGCCTGTTTGACCAAAGATATCTGAAAGATAGCTCGTCAATTTAATATTTGCCCGTTGTAAGATATTATGTATTTCATTTTTCGACTGTGTCCGTTTTTGGATATAGCTTAACCGACGGCGAGTCAATTGACGCAATTCCATTGCTTGTGCACAAGGTAAATAAGATGATTGGATTAACCCACATCGCCCTAATTGAGCAATCCATTCAGCATCTTTGACGTCAGTCTTTCGACCAGGAACATTTTTAATATGGGCAGGATTAGCCAGTGTTAATTGAATCTCACTATCGGAGAAAATATTAAAAACTGGGACCCAATATTGTCCAGTCGATTCCATAAATATATCAGTCACATTGAATGATTGAATCCATTCAAGTGCCGCTCTAAGTTCGGCTGAGGTAGTTCCAAATGTCTTCTGATGTTTTTGGGGTTTATTGGTCTCTAATGGACCAGATAATATACAACAAACGATGGTCTTTTGATGAACATCAATCCCACAGCATCGTTCAATCATTACTTCCATGATCATGACCTCCAAAATAATATTAGGCAATGTGAGCTTTCTATATTAACTTGTAATTTTATTTACACGCTCAAGACGTAATGGGTTTATCGCAAACGATAAAAAGCTCATCCAGTTTTTTATACGGGGGTACGGACATACCTCACAATAAACGCATCGGATTTGTATTGCCCATTTAATTATAATGCGAAACCGTTTTTCTGTCATGGTTTAGAGTGCGAAGCACTCTTAAGG
>NZ_BCQX01000213.1 GCF_001552295.1 Globicatella sanguinis NBRC 15551
ACTTCTGGTCTACTCCCAACTTTGCTGCGGTGAACAGACGAAGCGAAAATCAACTGATTTTTTACTTCTTGCCCACTCCCAAAACACAGAAAATAGGTAAAAAGCAAAAATTTAACTTTTCACTTCTTAACCTATCTTTCAATTCAAAAATCTATTTAGCTTTAAATATTTGCCTTTATATTGAATTGCGTATCAAATTTGAAACGATACTATTGAATTAAGGCTTCAATTTCATCTATTTGCAGTGATAATGATTCTAATCCTCCGCCAGCTAAATACCATAAATCACTCGTTAAAGCATTAATCGCATCATTTTGACTGGCTGTTGTTTGCGCGATTAATTCATTTGTAAGGAAGTCAGCATTTTTAGTTTTATCACCGCCAATAGCTGCCGTTCGATCTAAGTAAAAAATACGTTCAGGATTTAAGCTTAAAATACCTTCATAACTCATTTCTTGTCCATGAGTCCCATCTTCAATACTATCATCTACAGCTTTAAAACCTAATACTTGGTAAATTAAAGCAAAGCGAGAATTAGCTGAAAAGGCAGAGAGATTCCCTTCATTTAACATTAACACTAAAGTTGTTTGAGTTTGATTGGCAACCGTCTGTTTAACTTTTTCTACTTTTTCTTCAAGACTGGTTATCACCGCTTCAGCTTTTTCAGTTTGATTAAAAATGGTTGCTAAATTTAAGTTTGTTGATTTAAAGGATTCCCAATAGTTAGCATTATCAATACGATTGACAAATACAGGTGCGATTTGACTCAGCTCTTCTGCCAAAGCAGCTGTTCTCCCCGTTGCAATAATTAAATCCGGTGCTAATTCGGCAATAGTTTCTAAATTTGGCTCTTTTAAAGAACCTATATCGGTAATCGTTTCGGGTAATGCGCCTAAATATTCGGGAACATTCTTTTTAGGTGCACCCACGACTAATTTCTCTAGACCTAAGGCTTTTAAAGTATCGTATTCTGAATATCCTAACACCACTACTCTTTCTGGTGTCTGCTCAAAGACCAATTCAGTTCCCAAACTATCGGTAACCTTCACTTCGGCTGCTTGAACTTTTACCATACCTGTTAATAAACTTACTAAGCCTAATAATAAGACGACAATTTTTTTCATAATATACTCCTTGTATAATGAACACATAGTAATTAGTGTTCTTTTTTTCTTTTTACTATATGATAATCATAGGCTTGTGGATTGGTTCTTACTCCTATAGCTTAGACTATTTTATTAAGGCTCCAACCACATTTCTATGTTTATTTGTTTATGAGTTAGATAACGCTAGACGTTTTATCTCGTGCAAGGATACGATACATAGTTTTTGTGGATAACCACAGCCAATTTATTTTAAAGGATGTGTTTTTATGTTGCTTATTGGTATCGATGTTGCTAAGGATAAGCATGATTGTTTTATTTGTGATTCTGATGGGAATGTGATTAGAGATGTCTTTACCTTTTCCAATGATAGGGAAGG
>NZ_BCQX01000214.1 GCF_001552295.1 Globicatella sanguinis NBRC 15551
GTCAAGTCCATAATATTGTGTAAAAATAACTAGCACATTTTTTTATTCCATTTTTTGCCTTAACGATCAACTAATTGCTGGCAGGGTTCTGTCAAGGGGGAAAGCAAGGCGACCCTTGACAGGTTCTTAGAAGCAATTAAAATGTTGAAGGGCAAAAAATGAATTACATTTGAATATATATTCTATCTGCTGTTAGCCACTCTTCGTCTTGATCGATTAACATTGCTCCGATTAAGCGATAAGCGGATTCAACATTAGGGAAAATCCGAATGACTCTTTCCCGTCTTCTAATCTCTTCATTTAACCGTTCCAGACAATTGGTACTTTTAAGTCTAGGATGAACAACCGATTCGTTAAGATAAGTAAAGGCGTCTTCAAATCCCTCATCAAGAATCGCTAAGCTGGCTTGATATTTCTTTTCTCCTTCATATTTTTTAAAAAGTTCGTTTTTAACGATGCGGGCAATCTTAATATCCTGAATACGAAACAGTGCCTTGATGTCTTCTTTAAATTCTCTGGTCTCTTTTTTCGGTATTTTAGCTAAGATATTTCTTAAGAAGTGAACCTGACATCTTTGCCAAGAAACATTCAGAAAGTTTTCCTTAATTACTTTTACTAGACCCGTGTGTGCATCAGATATAACCATTTTAAGGCCATTTAGGCCTCTTTCTTTTAAGTAGTTAAAGAAGCGAGACCAAGAGTAATCACTTTCGCCATCACTGATGTCAAAACCGAGGAGTCTTCGTTTTCCTTCTTCACTAATTCCGATTGCGATATGACAAGCTTTGGATACAACCTTATGATTTTCTCTTACTTTTATATAAATAACATCCACCACTAGGTAAGCGTATTGGACAGAACTTAAATCGTGATGACGCCATTGTCGAACCTCTTCATCCAGTTGTTTCGTAAGGGAAGAGACAAATGATTTAGAATAGGTTTTCCCACATAAATTTTCAATGACTTTCGAAACTTTTCTTGTAGAGACACCTTGGATATACATTTCAAGCATGGTTAACAGAAGTGCCTTTTCATTTCTTTGGTAGCGTTCAAAGATTTCTGTTGAAAACTTGCCATCTCTTGTTCTTGGCACTCTGAGGTTTAACGTTCCGAGTTTTGTTGTGTAGTCACGATTGTAATAGCCATTACGATAAGTCATTCTATTGGGATCGCGTTGATAGGCTTCGTTATCTAAGTATTCATCCCGTTCTTTCTCCATCAGTTGATTAAAAACCTTGGTTAGAATACTCTTAGCTATGTTGTCTTTGACTTCTACGTCAATTAAGTTTTGAATTTCTTCTAAATTCAGTGTAAAATGTACTTGGGTCATTTTAATTCCTCCTGGTTTGTTTATTTTTCCTAAAAACATTGTACCAGTTATGGAGGGATAAGTGACCCTTTCTTTTTACACAA
>NZ_BCQX01000215.1 GCF_001552295.1 Globicatella sanguinis NBRC 15551
GTATGGTGCTCTTAGTCTCATAACGCCGGTCAATGACTTGGAACAAGAGACGCTCATCTCCTGGATTTAAGGGTAAGTAGCCTAGTTCGTCAATAATGAGTAAGCTGGCCCGATTATAATAACGCAGACTGCTCTCTAATCGATTCTCTGACTGAGCCTTTCTGAGCTTCTCTAAGAGATCGCTACACTTAATGAAATAGGTGTTATAGCGATTCTTAGCTGCTTCTAAACCAATTGCCGCGGCTAAATGGGTCTTGCCTACTCCACTTGAACCCAAGAAGACGACATTCTCCTTTTTTTCTATAAAAGATAAGGTCATCAAATCACGGATTTCTCGCTCTTGAATGCTTGGTTGAAAGTCAAAGTCAAAGTTTTCAAAGGTCATATTGATTGGTAATTTAGCGATTTTAATCATCATATCCTTACTATTTTGACGCTTAATATCTACCTCATGATTCGTTAACCTTAAGAGGGTATCCACAATAGAGAGGTGGTCGTAATCGCCACTTAAAACCCCGTCTAAATGCAGGCTCATCTGAGTGAGCTTAAGATAGTCTAAGTTCTCCTTGAGCTGAAGATACGTTGTTTTATCCTTTCTTGCCATAAATAGCGTTCAACCTTTCTAAATTTTCTTTTGAATAAGCTTCGACCTCTTCTTGTGACTTATAGGGCATGGTGCTAGCGACGAGCTGTTCATAGTGTCCTGGCAAGTAATTCATGGCCAGATTAGATACTGGATGACTCGCGATCAACTTCGTGTTATCATAAAGATACAAGGTATTGTCTTCAACCTCTAGGCCAAGCCTTTTTCCGATGTATTCAGCTGGAACTGAATACTGATTCGATTGATAGCTAATCATCGAAGAGCTGTTCACCTTGACGGTTTGTTGATAATAGTAACGACTTCTTATCTCTTTGCTAGGCAGCGGGGATAGGAAGTCTTTTTCGTATTCCAAGAGACTCATGGGTGATTTTTTGGTGGTTGGATGGATCTCAAGATTTTTACGAAGATTCATCTTTTCAACATGGCCCACCAACTCTTCAAAGGAAAACTTTCCCTGATAAGCATCGAGTTCATCAATCAACTTCATTTGGCTTTCCACTTTCCCTTTGGTACTTGCACGCCGAGCGACACAAGCTCTGACATCAAAATTATAATCACGACTAAACTGTTCAAACTTCTGATTAACAGAGCCAGGACGATAGGACGTTCGTGGCTCTTCCATGATCGTCGTCATATTATCATTGAGTATTTCTTTGGGAATTCCTCCTAGCTTTTCAAAGATGTCGTTTAAGACGGCAAATAGGGTATATTGCCTCCGATTCAGGGTAACGTGATACAAACTATAGCGCGAGTAACCTAAGATACCCACAAAAACGTTCAGATAAATAAGCTCCCCTTCC
>NZ_BCQX01000216.1 GCF_001552295.1 Globicatella sanguinis NBRC 15551
TGATTCTTTTGCTAATTGCTTATGGTAGGCCGTTTTTAAAAATTCTGCTTCATCTAGTTTTCCCCAATAAATGGCTATTTCACCAAAATGCACTTTTTCATTATGTAAAGGATATTGGCTAACTTTGCTGATGACTGCTTCTCGATTAATTTCATCTGTAAAAAACAAGACGTCTTTACGAGCCATTTTCTCTTGCCACCAGATTGGAAGTTGATTAAATTCTGCTAAGTATCTTTTCACATCAATCAATGAATACTTAATATCAAATGAATAATGTGTTTCAAAAAGTTGATTGAGAAGTTCCATTATCGCTGTTCGCTCAAGTTCCGTTTCGAAAAACAGATTGCCACTATTAATATAGGAACTCACATTTTGAAAGCCCACCTTTGTCAATTGTTCTTTTAATTCTTTCATAACCACGCGATTGTTGCCACCCACATTGATTCCTCGTAACAATAATACATATCGCATCCTACCACCCCTACTCAATTTCTTTAATGAATCTTTTTTGTAGTTTATTCGAACGGTAGCCAATTCCTTCGTAAAAAGCATGCGCTTCATGGCGGTATTCTGCAGAATTTAATCGAATGAATGATAATCGATTTGCTTTAGCGAGTGATTCAACGGCTATCATTAATTGTCGACCAATTCCTCGCCCTTGATACGCTGGTAATACTGCTAAACCTAATATATTTAATCCATCTTTGAAGTAAATTGCCTGATAAAGTTCTGCTTGTACGAAGCCTACCACTTTTTTCGACTCAGCAGCAACATATACAAGAATGATTGGGTTCGATTTATTACATAATTCTGTGACCTTAGACTTAACTTCTTCATTGTTACATTCATAACCCAATGAAACACGACTTAATTCCGCAATGGCATCCGCATCTTTTACTTTTGCTCTACGAATGTTGGGAAACTTCTCTAGTTCCTTGAAACTACTTCCCAATGCATCTTGATGCTTTTCCCATTCATCTCTTAAGACGCCATATTTGACTGAATCATAATAGATACCTTCAAAGTATCTTACTTTTCGAATGCACGCTTCTTGTGTCATGCCAATTTTCTCAGCCGCACGCATCATTCTTGGATTACCCGACCAAGTCGTTAAACCAACCCGTTGTATTTCAGGAAAATCATTAAATGTTTGAGTCACCCACTGGGTTAATGCCATGGATCCATTCCCTTTTGCCCATCCATTCGATTGATAAACAATAATTCCAATCTCCATCCAACGCGTCATTTTATTCTCCCAATAACGTGACACCATACCAATCGGCTTATTATCAATATAGATACCTCGACAAGTTTCAGACATCAAATAATCAAAAACTTGGCTTTGTTTGAATTCTTCAAAACTTTGATAAGAGGGAGTGGGCAAGAAGT
>NZ_BCQX01000217.1 GCF_001552295.1 Globicatella sanguinis NBRC 15551
ATATAATAATCATAGATACTTATTAATCCTCTTATTCTTAGGATATCTTTTGTGATGTAGTATTGTATCCCTGATTTAAGTGCCACAAATTGATAATGGTCTCCCCAACCAGAGACTTTGTCTGCCATTCCTTTAGGCATTCCTAGCTTGGCAAGTCCCCAAAGTCGTTTGCGTTTGGTCTTCCATTGTTTCCATATCACGACCCTTATACGCGTTCTTAAATGCTCGTCAATCCTTTTTAGTCGTGTTTTCATCGAACTTACGCTGTAGTAGTTAACCCAACCTCTTATAACTTGATTTAGTTTCTCAATTCTTTGGGTGAGTGAAACGCTCCAGCTTCGTTTGCTCAACTGCTTTAATTTGCGTTCAAATCGTGCTATCGACTCCTGATGTGGACGCGGTGCCCATTGTCGACTCTTTGTGTTTTTATAAAAACCGAATCCTAGGTATTTAAGTTTGTTTGGGCGCGTTATTTTTGTCTTTGTCATATTGACTTTTAATCCCAGTTTCTGTTCAATGTAGCGAGAAACACTGTACATGACCCGTTTGGCTGCTGCTTCACTTGAGACTGCTATAATGCAGTCATCTGCATATCGCGTAAACTGTAGCCCTCGTTTTGTTAATTCTTTGTCCAATTCGTTTAACATGATATTGGATAGGAGTGGAGATAAATTCCCTCCTTGTGGGGTTCCTTGAGTACTTTCATGATAAACCCCCATGATTTGCACTCCAGCTTGTAAATATTTTCGTATAAGTGATTCAACATCGCCGTCGTGAATAAGTTCATGAACCCGTGACATCAGTCGGTCTTGTGGGACGTTGTCGAAAAACTTTTCAAGGTCAATGTCCACTATCCATTCATAACCATCGTTAAGGTAGCTTAATAACTGCATGATGGCGTCTTCACAGGAACGTCCCGGGCGAAATCCATAGCTATATTCACTGAAGTGAGGTTCGCATAAGGGGGTCAATACCTGTACAATAGCTTGTTGAATAATTCGGTCCATGACAGTCGGGATACCTAAATTTCGCTTACTGCCGTCTGGCTTCGGTATTTCAGCTCTGAGCACTGGGGTCGGTTTGTATTTGCGGTGGATTATCTGACCTTTAATATCTTGCCAGTTTGCTCGGATGTATTGTTCGATTTCATCCACCGTTATACCATCAAGTCCCGCTCTTCCTTTGTTCCGTTTCACTTGCTTGAGTGCAAGTGTCATATTGGAAGTCGATAAAATTTGTAATAATAGTTGCGACATGGTGTGTCTCCTTTCTTGTTTCGCTGTTCCTATTTGTCTTATTTTTTCTGTTATTTCTCCATCAATACGTGATATTGTCCTAACTAGTCAGACATATAAAGGA
>NZ_BCQX01000218.1 GCF_001552295.1 Globicatella sanguinis NBRC 15551
AAAAATTGAACGGTATGTCTCCAGTTTAATATTGAAAACAACATCAATATCAAAGTGTAGCCTTATCAATATGATAGTTGACAATCAAAAAACCGGCATTGCTGCCGGTTTTCTCCATTGATACGCTGTTAGCCGAAGGGGGAATATGAAAAGACTATAACAATCTTATTAAGATTTTGATTTATTGCATTCTAACAAATTTTTTAGTAGTCATCAATCATAATCTCATTCATTATAGATTACTCGAATCCGATAATATATTAAATTTTATAGCTTTCTATTCCCTTTTAGAGACTGCTACTTATTCATCTTCAGGTTTACGCTTTTTATCAGTTACAATTAAGCCTAAGCCTGCTAAAATTGTTAATGCTGCTGGAGTAAATACTTGACGGTAGTCAATCTCACCTGTGTTAGGTAAAGTAGTTGCTGAGTTGACTTTAACCACTTCTTCTGATTTATTTGATTCTGAACCGGTAGTCTTTTCTGTTGACTGCTTGTCTTCTACTACTTTTGTTCCGACTTCAATAATCTCTTTCACTGGTTCTAACGTGATTTCTTCTGAAACTTCGGCTTCACCGTATTGTTTACCAAAAATAAAGTAAATGGTTGTTGTGCGAGTTAATTCACCTTTAACACCCGCTTGCTTGACATTTTTTACGCCTACTTCTAAATCCGCATTTTCAATGGTTTCAGTTTCATAATCAATTGCTTCAGTCGTTTTTTCAATAACAGGTTCTATTAAGCCCTCTCCAACTTCAATGACTTCAGTAACAGGTTTTGCGGTAATTTCCTCTGTAACTACTGGTTCACCATATACTTTACCATTTAAGTATGGCGTGACCGTTATACGGATTGATTCTCCCATTACACCCGCTTGTTTTACTTGTTGTCCCATTTTATCTAAATTAGCATTTACTTCATATTGTGTTTCGTAAGGAAGTTCAATTTTAGTGATTTCAGTTTTTTCTTCTATTACCCCAATACCTTTTTCAATAATTTCTGTGACTGGTTCTTTGGTGCGCTCTTTACTTACAATTGGCTCACTTAAGACCTTTCCATTTAAATATTGAGTTATAGTCGTAATCGTTAATTCACCCTCAACACCTGCTTGCGTAACTTTTTCGGTACCTTCAAGCATATTTGGGTTTTCAACAATCTTTGTTTCATAAGCAATTGGTTTAGTCTGAATATCTTCTTTTACTTCAATCGTTCCGACACCTACTTCAACGATTTTTTCAATTGGTTGAGTTGTTACTTTTTCAACTGTTGTCGCTTCACCATAGGCTTGTCCTTTCCAAGTTGGAGTCGTCGTTGTAATGGTCATTACACCATCAACACCTT
>NZ_BCQX01000219.1 GCF_001552295.1 Globicatella sanguinis NBRC 15551
AAGGGATGGTTGACTGGCACCCCATCAATAAGCGGTCTGTAGACACTTACTGAATATTGTTTTATGTTTAATAATTTTGTATTGGCACAACTTTTTCAAACCGTAGTTTTTTCTCACTCGACAGATATCGGTGACCCAATTCTTTAATATTGATAGCTGCCACACGGTCATCATTTGATTGATACCCACAATTCTGACAAGTAAATAAGTGCTTATCTTGTTGTCTATTCGCTTTATCAATTGATTCGCATTTTGGACAACGTTGGGACGTAAATTGTGCGGATACTTTTAAAACTTGCGAACCACTTTCTAAAGCTTTGTACATTAACTTTTCTTCAAAATCGAAGAATCGCCAAGAATGGTGTTCATACCGTGCATCTTGCTTACGGTGATGAGTCGTGTTAAAAGTAACGTTCGTAAGATCTTCCACCACAAACATGGTATTGGCCCCGTATCGGTCAACGAGTGTCTTTGATAATTGATGGTTCACATCATTCATCCAGCGGTTCTCTCGTCTTTCAATTGTTTTAAGGCGTCTACGACTTGATTTGGTGTTCTTCGCTTGTAAGGACTGGCGCAATTTCTTAAAATGCCGTCTTTTCTTTATCAAGCTTTTACCCGAATAGAAGGTAGTATGAGCTGTATCATCCGCAATCGTTAGTATCTGTCTTAAACCACGGTCAATGCCTACAATCCGTTGAATATTAGCTTCAGCTGGGTTGTCTATCTCTTTACTTGCGGACACGTGTAAGAACCACTTACCCTTACGACAGAGTAATTCAGCTTGACCGAACTTGTAAGCATTCTGGCTAAATTGTTGAAGATAAGCGATATGTTGCTTATCACAAGACACTTTAATTCGCCCTTGATTAGTCGTCAGTGAATAGGTGTCGTCTTGATGATAAGCGTAGTTACGATTACGTACGAACACAGCGACTGGTCGCTTAAACCCTAGGGGTTTCGTTAAATGGTAAAGGTCTTTATATAGCGTATGATATTTACCTGTATGGATATCTTTATAACGCTTAGGTTTTTGTTTAAACTGTGTTTTCACGGTCTTATATCTCGCGATTACCGTACGCATCACGGACTGGGCCATTTGCGATTGCAGTCCAAAATCCTGACGTATCTGATGATACAAGGCGTTGTGCAAAGTCGCTTGACCTAATTCAAAGTCATGGTCAAAGATATATGTCGAAACAAAATTACAAGCGTTTAAAAACTGTTGTTGGGTTTCTTCGAATTTTTCAATATCACTAGCACTTGGGTATAATTGCACTTTAATCGTTTTCGTTAAC
>NZ_BCQX01000220.1 GCF_001552295.1 Globicatella sanguinis NBRC 15551
GGTGCTCTGGCTTTATGTTGAACAGTTGATTGGTTATAGGATGACTATCGATGATGTTTCCGTTATAATAAATATAAAGTTTATTGTTTTGAACGATAATTTCTACTTGTTTACCGATAAATTCTTTTGGAACGGAATATTTATTATAATGGTATTGGAAGAGAGAGTCGTTGGTAACATGAACTTTTTTAAGATGAAGGTGATAAGGTTTTCTGACTGATAAGGATGGCAGTGGGACCAAATCACCTTTTTCTTTTTCTAATAAGAAATTTCGTGGCAACCTTGTCGCTTGAGAAATGCCTCTGTTATCTTCTTCATTCAGTTGTTTTAACCGATGATGCATAGTCCATATCCCTTCATAGGTACCATTGTAATTATATAATTGTTCCACCCATTTATTCTGCGTCTCCGTTTTTCCTTTTGTTTGAGGACGATAGACCATACACGGCAGTGGTTCAATACCATAATCTTTACAAAATTCTGAAAAACGTGAAGTTAAGACAGCTTTATCTCCCATACTCGTTCGTGGTTTTTCGACAAATGCTTTCAAATTATCAATGACTAATTCTCGTGGTGCTCCGCCAATTTCCTCGAATGCTTCTGCTAAAAATGACAGTAAGTTTTCTGTTGTCGGATTTAATATCAGTCGACGAACATTGTAACGTGACCATGAAAGAGTTAACGTTGGAATATATACTGTAATGGTCTGCCCGTCATTCGTTACTAATTTTACTTTTTCTTTTAAATCGAATTGAGCTTGTTGACCGGGTTGAGTTTCGAAACGTTGTGTGAACGCTGTTCTAGTATTTTGTTGGAATGACTGACTCAGCTCTTCATCATTCACAATATAGCGATAAAAAGTAGAACGGGCACAGGTGATATGATGTTCTCTTTTCATAAAATAGAAAAGGTGATCGATATAACTGAAGTGACGCGTTGAATCATGAAGATAGGAAAGCATCAGCGGTTTAAACTCATCTAAATACTTTTTTCTCTTACGTGTTGTCTTTGGTATCACGCCTTCTAGTCTCTTCTTAACCGTTTTTCGGTCACAGTTTAATTCACGTGCAATCTTTGATAGATTCAATTTCAATTCTCCTTTCTGATACCATTCACTTAACCTGGATAAATCATCTAATGATGTGATTGTGATCTTTGCAATTTCTGACATAATCATTCCTCCTAATGGAATAATTATATCAAAAAAGATTACCTCAATTGTTTTTGTAACTGGGGAAAGTTACGTGCAACAAATTGGGTAATCTTATTGTAAC
>NZ_BCQX01000221.1 GCF_001552295.1 Globicatella sanguinis NBRC 15551
TGAACTACAACGCCATTAAAATGGCGTGTTTCTAGGAACACTCATGACTTGTTCCGCTTATTTCAAAGCAAAACAGCGGTCTAAGCTATTTAACTAAGGCCTGTTCCAGGCCAATATTTAATATATTTTTAGCTGCGTTGATATCTCTATCGTGATGCATATTACACTTCGTACAAGTCCAATGACGTATATTTAACGCTTTTTTACCGCTATCATATCCGCAATTGGAACATTTTTGTGACGTCTTGTACGGATTAATCGCTACAAATGTCTTATCATACATTTCGCACTTTGCCTCTAGGATTGTTCTAAACATCCGCCAGGATTGGCCAGCGATCGAACGAGCTAATTGATGATTTTTCATCATATTAGTCGTCTTTAAGTCCTCTAGTACGATAACGTCATAACTTTTAACCATATCGGTTGTGATTTTATGAATGTAATCCTTACGGATGTTCTTGATACGTTGATGAATACGGGCAACTTGGCGTTTGGCTTGCTGGTAGTTTTTCGCATCCACTAAAGCTACACCGTTCTTTTTGGCTTGTAAACGTCTACGGGCCATTCGCTTTTCCCAATAATGTAATTGTTTTTTATAAGACAAATGCAGTCGCTGACTTTGATATTTTTGACCATCAGACGTAATAGCTAAATCATTTACACCTAAATCGACACCGACTACATTCCCTGTTTTGGGCATTGCTTGATTATCGCTTGTGACCAAAAGAGAGAGATAGTAGTCGCCACTAGGTGTATATTTAACGGTGACAGATTTTATGCGTTCATTCTCAATGTGAAGCACACTTGACTTACATTTTACCCAACCTAACTTGGGTAATTTAATATACCGTTGATTATCATTGAAACGAATGTTGTTGCCACGTATGGTACTTAAATACGACTGTTTGGTGTTCTTCTTTGATTTGAATTTTGGGTATTTTGAATAACCTTTAAAAAACCGAACAAAAGTTTCGGATAAGCGTTTAACACTACATTGAACAGCTACGCTATCAACTTCACGCAACCAGGGATATTCCTTCTTCATTTGCGGAATAAGAGCGGATAACGCATTATAAGACAGCATCTGAAGGTCAGGATTGTTTTCATACCGCGCATTCAACATGGCCAACATTTCGTTCCAGATGAACCGGGTATGACCAAAGGTCATATGAATTAACTGACGCTGTTTTTCGTTAGGATAGATCTTACACTCAATTCCTTGATACATGTTTTCACCCCCTTGTTTTTATAGATATATTATACCATACA
>NZ_BCQX01000222.1 GCF_001552295.1 Globicatella sanguinis NBRC 15551
TACTTTATTGATTTATCAAGTAGAACACAACCTCATTGCAAAATTACTGCAAAATTAATTACAAAAGCTAGTATACATCATAAGTGTATACTTTGTAAACCCCTAAGTTAAAATTAATTTATTTAACACCTAAATATTTATACCATTTTCTATATTGCTGGTCACTCACTATCTCAAATCTAAAGATATGTGGCTGGTCATCAAATGTTTCTTCTGGCTTAAAATATAAGTACGGTTCGCCCTGCTTTTTCATGTGGTTAATAAAATGTTCTTCCATTGACCACGCTGGGTAGATGGTGTTGATTAACTTGGTGTAGTCATCTTCAAATCGCATGCCAGATAGGTCTTCTGGATAAAAGTTTTTGTCACACTGGTAGTTAAGTCTCATACTGTCACCTCGTAAAAAATATAGCATAAATTCAAAAATAACTTTAAAAAAACGTTGACTTTATAACCGCAAACGGTTATAATATAGATAGAAGGTCAGGAAAGGAAGTTGATAATGACAACTAGAAGAGAACTAATGAGAGAAAAAAGAAAAGACAAACAAAATAAGGCTAGCCAAGTCATTAACCTAGTACTGGGAATACTAAACTTAATAACTGCGATAGCTAACCTCATAAAAACTCTAATACCTTAATCATAGAGGAAGGTTGACCTTCCCTTCCTCTTCATTTTAATACAAAATTAGGAGGAAATCAAATGCATAAAGAAAACAAAAACAATATACTTTTAACTTTAATCTTGATTGTAACTTTAATCATCAATATTATTATCTTTTTTAGGGGGAAATAAAAATGAGAAAAAACATCGAAAATTTAATTAATAGTGATATTAGTTCATATAGAATATCAAAAGAAACTGGGATACCGTACACTACTGTTAATGAATTGAGAAACGGAACACGTTCAATCGACAAAGCAAACTTCTTAACAATTGAAACTTTATCAAATTACTGGGAGGAATTAAATATGACTTTAGAAGAAAGAATTTTAAAAGCATTAGCAGAGATGGACGAGGAAATTAGAGGCAGTCTATACGACGTGTATGAAGAAACCGACGGCAACTTGTGGTTTATGGATAGCGGTATGGAATACAGCGGTGATGATAAATCAGCCAAGGAAGTAGCACAAGTTGAGAATGGCGAGATAATTAACTTATATTAAAAACATAAAAAATAAGCCTACCCCATATCGGAGTAGGCTCTTTAGGATATATACCACTACATATAGTATCCCTTTCTTTTT
>NZ_BCQX01000223.1 GCF_001552295.1 Globicatella sanguinis NBRC 15551
TTATATTAAGATTTTATACCATTCATTTTCTTTAATAACTGACGAATTTCAGTAATATCGTACTCACTTAACTTATCAAAATTTGCAGTTAGTTGCTCCGCGTGAGCTGGGAATAGCTCATCCATTAATTTGCGTCCACTTTCCGTAATCTCTACATTAATCACTCGACGATCTTCTGGTGCAAATTCACGTTTAACTAATCCTTTATCACATAATTTATCAACGATATAAGTCGTACTACTATTAGCAATTAAAATGCCCTCTTTAATTTGTTGAGTCGTTCGTTTTCCTTTATGGTATAAGATTTCTAAGACCGCAAATTCATTCAAATTTAAACCAAAATTCCCTACGTATTTACGGGTTTTAGATTCTATTTCATTAATGCTGCGTTTTAAAGCAATATAAGTTTTTAAAGATTCTGCTTTTCGTGACATACTTTGTCTCCTCTCTTAGTGTCATAAACCCTCCCATATTTATGCATCATGTCATTATTTAACACGCTTAAACATCTTACCATATTTTTTCTGAAGATAAAACAAAAAAGTACGATTTAGCATTCAAATAAATACCAAATCGCTACCTTTTAGCCTATAAAATCAATAATATCCTTAAAATTAACAATGGTCTTATCTTCACAGATATCTTTCATTGTCGTGTCTGAATAGTCCCAGTTAATCTTAACAACGGCGCTATTAGTCAATAATTTAATAATTGTCCCACGCATCAAATTATCCCTAAATTCAAAAGTAATGACTTCGTTCAACTCAGGTCTAATAGATTTTTTTACCTTTTCAATCATTTCTTGTGCTTCATCAAAATCTACTTTGAGAATAGCGGCAATTCGTGATTTACTTGTCCCTCGACGTAACTCTTTTTCAATTATGTTCTTGGTTTTTAAGTTAAGTTTTTTTGTCATATCGTACCCTCTTCCTAATTGACAAGAACGCCTACAACTGAATCTATTATACCACATTTAAAAGAAAAACGCATTCAATTTGCACTTGAAGCAACTTTAGCTTAATTTGGCTTTAAAATGAGGATATATAATGACTTATTTTTTCAATGAACATCATCAATACTATTTTTCACTTATACATAAGTTGTAAAAGTTTTTTTCTATGTTTCGTTCGAATTTTATAGATACTGCGACTTAAGTTCAAAAACTCTACATTTACGAATTTTAAGGTCAAAATCTTAGACACTCGCTATAAAATGGAAGTGGACCAGAAGTAG
>NZ_BCQX01000224.1 GCF_001552295.1 Globicatella sanguinis NBRC 15551
GATTGCGATATAATAGAATTAAATGCATTATATAAAAGTATATAAAAGTATATAAAAGCTTTGAGGTGACCATAATGGAATTTTTAATTTTTTTCATGATTTTGATTTTACTTTGTCATCCCTTAGTATTATCGGTTGTTACATACACTTGGTTGACGATTAAAGGATTGATCTTTTTAGCTTTAAAACTATTATCGATTTTATTTGAAAAGTTAAATATAAAATTGTAATTTTCATCATAGTAGTTTTATTATTTATCGGCCTTACTCTTATCCATATGAAAGAGAAGGCTGTTTTTGTTTGTCAATCACAACAATATTTTATTGAATCGGCACAATACCCAACAGCATCTGCTAGCCTCACTTAAAGCCGATCAATTTTGTGAACTTTAGTAGGGCACAAAATCAAATTTTATGTTTGGATTACTTTTATTTTTCCGTATCCTATTACAAAAGAAGAATTAAATTTTAGCTTTACATCAGTGAGATGACAAATATAATTTTCTTTAAATGGTAGGGAAATTGCTCGGAGATAAGCACTTCTTCATTGCAAACCCTCTTCCATATTGAGATAATAGGGGATAGACGAGGAGTGAGAGTTATGAATTTTGATCATACAGCTTTTGCTGTTTTTAATGAACCTGAACTAGCAGGAAGAATGGCGGCAATTCAAGCACGTATTCAACCAACTTTTCAATATTTTGGTGATATTTTAGCAGAACATCTTCATGAACAATCATCACAATCAACGGAGGTGTTCGTGCATATTGCAAAACATTTACGGAGAACGACTTATCCACCAGAATCAACATGGGTAGCGATTGGTGGAGATAAACGTGGATATAAGAAGTATCCTCATTTCCAAATTGGTATTAATGAACATTATGTATTTTTCACGTTGGCGTTAATTGATAATCCACTCCATGAAAAAGAGATTGCTCAATTATGGCAACAAAAATTATCAGTATTTAAAGAGTTGCCACAAGATTTCGCAGTCATTCCGGATCATACCCAGTTTGGGTTTCAAGAGGGGCCGGATATTGATTGGGCAAACTTGCTTGAACGTTTGGAAAAAGTAAAAAAAGCTGAGTTAATGATAGGAAGAATCTATCCAAAGGATTCAGAGATATTAAGTGATAGTAAATTATTAACGAAAAGTTTCATTGAAACTCAAGATGAACTGATGCCGTTTTATATGGAAGCCATGTCATTTTATTAAAATTTTGATT
>NZ_BCQX01000225.1 GCF_001552295.1 Globicatella sanguinis NBRC 15551
CGTTGGACTAATTCACTCCATGGCAAATAAGCCTCTAAGACCTCATTTTTTTCAAAAATCGGTTCATTCGGTAAGTGGGTCAGTAAATAATTGATATATTTTTCTGAATCAAGCCCATGTCGTTTCGCTGTTTCAATTATTGTTAGAATGACAGCGTTCGTTTGAGCCCCTTCAAAACTCTTGGAGAACAACCAGTTCTTTCGACCAATCACCAAGTTCTTTATCGCTCGCTCCGCTAAGTTATTCGATAAGACTAAATGACCATCTTCCAATACGGTTTTAAAAGTATTTTCATAATTTAATGCATATTGGATGGCTTTACCGAGCTTGAAACCTGGTAATACTTCTTGGGTGCGACACCAATCGAAGAAAGCTTCCATAACAGGGCGTAACTCTGACTGTCGTTTGACAAGTCGTTCTTCTGGTGTGAGTTCTGCCCATGCTTCTTCTAAGCGGAATAGCTGATTACAATAGTCTAAACCAACTGCTCCCAAACTCTCTTTCGACTGCTTGGGTGTCGCTTCGTAGAATTTTCGTCGCACATGGGCCCAACAGCCGACTAATTTCGCATTCTCGAGTTGACGATAAGCCGCATGCATATCACAATGAACATACCCCGAGTAGTCACCTAAGAGTTCTTTTATCACCTGTCCACTCCGCTTAGCATCATGATGGTAGAGTGTGATGCCTCTTTTTGCGTCTTTACCAGAAGCAACGACCCAATAATAAGTTTGATTCGTTTTACTCTCTAAGACTCGATACGGTGTTTCATCCGCATGTAGATGCGTTTGCGATAACAGCTCTTGTGTCAACCGTCGATAAAGGGGTAGAAAATATTGTTCACTCACTTTCATCTGCCAGTGAGTCAATTCTTTTCGGGTGATGGGAAGGGATAACTTCACCCAATCTGTTTCTTGTCGATAATTAGGGACTTTTAAATTGTATTTTAGATGAATGGAATGCGCAATAATCGAAGCGGAGCCTAAACTATGGTTCAAAGGAGCCTTCGGTACCGTGGATTTAATAATGACATCTTGATCCTTCAATTGACTACAATGCTCGCATTTATAAGCATGTTGAATATGATCCACCCGTTTTATTTGTGCAGGGATAAAGACTAATTCCTGACGGTAACAGTGCGAACCGATTTCTTTTAAATGATGTTGACAATCTGGGCAGTGGCAAGCTTCCCCTTCAAGAG
>NZ_BCQX01000226.1 GCF_001552295.1 Globicatella sanguinis NBRC 15551
AAGCAGTTTGAGGTCACTTAACCCCTGCGCTATTAATTAACGAACAATATTTTTGACTAAATTTATCAAGTTTATGCCCAGCCTCTTAGTCTAACAATAACACAACTCATTTTAATCAAAAATAAAAGAGCCTTGAAAGAACTCTTCATTCTATCAAGACTCTTTTATAAAATTAATCGAAGTATAACTCACTTTTATTATTTAACCAACTATAAACTAAACCGATAAAGATTCCTCCACCGACGTAGTTACCTAAACCAGACCATAAGAAGTTAGATAAAACTGAAAGTACAGTCATACCTTCAACAGGTCCACCATTGGCAAAGAACGACAATGCAAAAGTTGAAAAGTTAGCAATAACGTGCTCAAAACCTAAGAATGCAAAAATGAAAATAATAAAAATCATAGCAAATACTTTTCCGGCATCGTCTTTCATACGAATACTACAAAATACAGCGGTATTAACAATCACATTGGCAAAAATACCTTCAGCAAATTGTTGTAGTGGTGATTTAGCTAATTTAGCTGTAGTAGCTACAAATAAATAATGATCAGGTTCTAAAGTGCTATAAGCTTGTGTAAATGACATAATAAAGCTCGCAATAACTGCACCAATTGCATTAAATAAAATACAAGTTAATAAAATTTTTAAAGCTTTAGATACAGGTAAAATTTTACGATGCATGGCAACAGTCATATACATCATATTAGAGGTTCCAAGTTCAGCATTCATATAAATAATCATAATCAATGACCAACTGAACATAAATGAATAGAAAAATTTCCCCATATTTGGCACTAAAGCATCTGCTTTTCCTGCGATAAAACTGGCGATAGCTACCCCCATTGTTAAGAAAAGACACGCTAGCATCGAACGCACCATATAACGCGCAATACTTTTATCAAACAACTCTTCTTTCTTGTTAATACTATGGGTTATACTTCCAATTAAACCACGATTTTGTACTTCCATTTCGTCACTCCTATTTATATCATGTCAATATTATAGCAAATGTACCCTGACAATAAAAGTGACTTTTGGTAAAGTAAACGTTCCCATCTGCTATTTTTTAAGGTAAATTGAAAACACTATGAAAATGTAAATTTATTTGTTAATTATTTGTTTTATTACAATAAAAAAGAGTGGACCAGAAGTAGAAAATCGAATGATTTTCGCTTAGTCTCCCCCCAGACTG
>NZ_BCQX01000227.1 GCF_001552295.1 Globicatella sanguinis NBRC 15551
AACAAATTCGGTAAAATTTTAAGGGTACATAAAGTAGCATTATGGAGGACATTATGAAAAGCCAAGTAGAACATTATTTACCTTTTGATGAGATATTATTACCTGAACCTTATCGAGCAATTGAAATTCCGTCGTGGGAAGCGATCATTAATCCGGTAGTTCAAGGGGTCATTACATTTTATAATCATCAACACCAATCGAATTCAACTGAATTAACGGATGAGATGGTTAGAGCTTTGGATAACCCTGAATTAAAAACGGTTCACCAAGTCAAACAATATGCGATGACTGCATTTCAAGAGAGAGAAAAAGAACGTAAGTTTCAATTTGATATATTTCCTTATTTACTAGTATTTTTTGCGAATACAACTCAGACTGTGATTAATTCAGATGAGGAAGAAGCTTATTTTATCGCGATGACCGATAATTATAAGGAAGATGCAGAGAAAGCCGGTATTTCATACGATGAATTCTTACAAAATAGTTTTGGGTTAATTTCAAAACAAGAAGAAGAATTACGCGAGCGAATCCATGAATATTTTGTGTATAAATTGATTGCGATTGATCGCTTTGGTGAAGAGCATGGAGAGTTAGATATAGACAGCTATGACGCTTATATCCAAGAACAGGTATTGCTTCAGGGTGTGGATGAAATTGATTTGCGTGAACGCCTGCCATTTAATGTGTTTCAAGATATCTATCCTGAAATAGTATTAACAGAAGAATTGAAAAATTATTTTAAAGATCAAATTATTTTCAAAATTGCTTCAGAAGCATAATGAAGTAATCATTGACGAGATGATAAGTGTTAAATATTTTCTAGACGGTTAAATTTGCTGAGCTGATTGATATTTTAGTAAGTTTGCCATTAGAGTACGAGGTCGAGTAGGAAGTGAGTTTCTTGCCTGGCCTCGTTTTTGTGTCAAATAACGTCTTTTTTACATTAGTACTGTTAAAATCGGTCTCATAAAATTGTTCCAGGTCATTGAAAATTCATTATCAAACGAGAGATAAAGAGCGTAGCTATAAAACCATGATAACAACCAATCCTTTTTCATGATCAATTAATGTTATAACTTAAAATTCGTCAAGAAAATAAAGGTTTAGATGGTTCGATAAAATGAGAACTTAATGAGGGAGTGGGCAAGAAGTAGAAAATCAGTTAATTTTCGCTTCGTTTGCCCG
>NZ_BCQX01000228.1 GCF_001552295.1 Globicatella sanguinis NBRC 15551
AATTTGACACTATCAATTTTAATAATGTTTTGAATTTTTTTAATCAGATGTTATACTATAAATAATCAAATACTGCTTTTAGGAGGAACATACGTGCAACAAACTTACTTTTTAGGCGGATACACAAAAAGAGTTAATAAAGGAATATCCTCAGTCACATTTGATCCAAGCAAGACTAAATTCGGACCAGTCATCCCTGTTTCTGCTCTCAATAATCCAACTTGGTTAACCCTTAATGAAAATAAAGATACCTTATTTGCTATTAGTAAAGCTGATAAAGGTGGTCTGACAGTACTGAAAAAAGATGCCAATGGTATTTTCATTACACAATCAGAATGCTTTGCAACTGAGATTCCTGGGTGTCATATTTCATATCATGAAGCAACACGTACTGTTTATGTTTCGAATTATCACCATGGGTCCATCGATATTTACCGTTATAACGAAGCAGGAGAACTCTCATTCATTGAGCAAGTCACTCATTCTGGTTCAAGTTTTCATAAAAACCAACAATCACCTCATGTTCATATGACTCATTTTAGTAAAGATCAATCCCAATTATATGTTTGTGATTTAGGAACGGATGAAGTATATGTCTATGATATACAAAATGATGGTTTACTATCAGAATTTTCAGTAACGAAATTCCCTGCCGGCACAGGACCGCGTCATATCACACTTCACCCAACCTTAGACGTGGCTTATGTCATTGGTGAACTTGGTAACACGACTTCAGTGGTGAGAATTAATGAAGACAAGACCTTAACTGTCATTAACACTTTACCAAATGTTGATGCATCTGAAGTAGAGACCTCAGCTGGTGCGGCTATTCGTATTACTCAAGATGGTCAATTCTTATATTGCTCAACTCGTTTTTCAAATGTAATTACAGCATTTAAAGTAGATTCTGTTGGAATGTTAAGTGAAATCCAAAGAATATCAACTTATGGTGAAATTCCTCGTGATTTTATCTTAGATGAAACTGAAAAGTTTTTACTTATTCCACATCAAGACACCGATATGATTACTGTATTAAATCGTGATACAAAATCTGGTTTATTGAAAAAAGCTAAAGTAACGGCCTTAGCACCAGAATGTGTCAATATTGTCCTAGCGTAATTAATATTTCTAGCACATTCAATTCGAATCAATTGGGAATAGGAAAGACAACATAT
>NZ_BCQX01000229.1 GCF_001552295.1 Globicatella sanguinis NBRC 15551
CTACTTCTGGTCTACTCCCTCGTTTTGGTTGATACAAAATTCGTAGAAAGTACTAGCAACCAGCGTCTTTTGTACCTTATTAATGACTATTGGGAAGGTGAGTAGGCAAGTCAGGGAATATCATCATAACAAACGGCATAGATTGGTTTTATTTACCTAAAATCTTCTGGGTATTAGCAAAATGCAATTTAGCTGTTTTATCTAATATTTTAGGACCAAATTGTTTTACTAGGCGTCTTCCAATTTGATCAACATTTAAACCGGCACCGGATGGTAGGACGGTGTTGTAAGGTTTACCTAATTTGGTTAGCGATTCTAGAAAGGCAGCCCGTGCAATAATAGAAGCACAAGCAACTGCTAAGTGATGACTCTCGCCTTTTTTTTCAAAATAAATTTTACCTTTATATGGATTTGCTTCCTTTTTTAAATATTGATAATAATTTTTCTCGCTGGTGAATTCATCAATTAAAATACCTTGTAATTGATTTTTTTCATTGTCTGATAGCTTGGCTATTAATTTTTGTATAGTAAAATTATGTAAGGAGACTTTGATGGCATTGGCATTACGTGTTTGATTGGCTTCATTGTATTTCTCAGGAGAACATACGGTTAAATGATAAGGCACACATTCTTTAATTTGCCAAGCCAGCTCGATAATTTGTTTATCAGTCAATAATTTTGAATCTTTAACTCCTAGTTCTTTCATTAACGGCTGCTTTTCTTTCGGTAAATAGACGGCACAAACGGTTAAAGCACCAAAATAACTGCCATTTCCTACTTCATCACTCCCAATGATCGTCCAATCAGCAAAATCATGAGGTAAATGTGTAGTGGCAGCGGTTTTTGACAATGTTGTTTTTTGACTGGCAGTTCCCCAAATAGCTGCTTCATTTTCGGCACCATGACCTTGAAAAAGAACTTTACCACTTTGATACGCGGTAATGACAATGCCGTTTTTTTTGGCACGGAAAATACTATAAGGAACTGGAGACTGCATATAATGTTGATAATGTGTTGCCATTTCCTTAATTTTTTCAGGACTTAATACGAGTGTTTGACTAGACAATCGAATCCCTCCTTATTTATAAATGCTCTTTTATTATATCATAGGGTTAGTAAAGATTGAATTAAATATGAAACTTCTTC
>NZ_BCQX01000230.1 GCF_001552295.1 Globicatella sanguinis NBRC 15551
TAGACGAAGCGAAAATCAACTGATTTTCTACTTCTTGTTCACTCCCTATTTGCTTTGTATTGAATTAAAATATTGTTTCTAAGGCAACAAATTCAAGGAAGATTCGTAATGAAGTCACATTTAACATATTGAATTAAATGATTGTTTCTAAGGCAACAAATTCGCGGTCTTGTGATTCTGACACAGCTAGATTAGTTATATGACCTTGATAAGTGTTAACGCCTGTTAAAATAGTGTGATTGTCTTTGGCAGTTTGGACGATGCCTTTATTGGCGATTTCTTTATCATAAAATAATGATGCATTGGTTAAGGCAATGGTAGCTGTTTGTGGTACCACTCCTGGAATATTGCTAACACCGTAGTGGATCACGCCGTGTTTAACATAGGTTGGTTTTGTATGAGTAGTTTCAATGGTTGTTTCGAAATTACCACCTTGATCGATTGCAATATCAATTAAGACAGAACTAGGCTTCATTTGTTGAATAGTGTCTTCCTTAACTAAGATCGGTGCTCGACGTCCGGCCACTAATACGGAACCAATGACTAAGTCCTAAGTTACTACCGATTCATGAATGTTTGCTTCATTTGATATGAGTGTTTGTACCGGGTAGCCTAAAGTATGTTCAATCTTGGCTAAACGTTGTGGATTGAGGTCGATAATCGGCACATTGGCACCTAGGCCACAGGCTAACTTGGCACTATTAAGACCGACAACGCCACCCCCGACAATCGTGACATTTGCACGTTTCACACCAGGGACACCGCCTAATAAAATGCCAGGTCCTCCATGATTTTTCTCTAATAGATGAGCGCCAATTTGTACCGCCATCCGTTCGGCTACTTCCGACATGGGCTTCAGTAATGGAAAGGTGCCTTTGTCAACCATTGTTTCATTTACAAGCTTTCAACTAAGGAAACCTCGGTATTGATATCTAGGAGGAATTAGCGAAATAGACGGCTCTTTTTGTTGATTTTACTAAGTTATCGTTTATGTATTCACAAAATAGATGGTGTAATGTATTTAT
>NZ_BCQX01000231.1 GCF_001552295.1 Globicatella sanguinis NBRC 15551
TAGTAAAAACCGAGAAACATCTCATCTTTTTGAAACGTTTCTCGGTAATTTTTGAGACTTTTTGCCCAACCTATCTAAAAATTCCGTGACCCACACCATTTGACAAAGAGCCGCAATTATTTGCAAACACGCCTATTTTATTATAAAAAGATGATTATTCTGGTACCGTTAAATCTAATTCAAAAGCCGCTAACATATCATCGGTTGCTTCATTAATGGGGACAGATCTAGTCATTGTCGCTTGTACAATGACCCGTTCCACCAGATCATAATCACATGTAATTAAAGTGATAATCGGTGTTTCCGTTGGATTTAATACTTCCAAAGCAGTCGGGTCTACCCTTTGGATATTATCTATTTGATATTCATAAATATTTTCTAAGTCGGTTAAATAAACCGTCGCACCATACTCAACATTCATTAAAGGTTGGAACAATAAGCCTTCATGAATCGAATGATGACTTGCTAGCGGATAATTTGAAACGCCCATTTCTTGGTCTTCAAATAATGTCCCTGCTCCTAAATACATTCCTGCTTCTGAGGTTCCTTTATAGATAGGTAGATTCATTTTAACAGATGGAATCGCAATCGCTCCAATTGTTGGTAAGTCATCCGGATTGACATTTTGCAAAATAACATCATAAGCATTTAACGCTTGAATATTATCCCAATCAAATGATACATCCGCTAATTTATTTTTTTGAATTTGTTCTGCGGTAATATTACCAATCGCATTTTGAGTTTGCCCTCTTTTAATCATATAATTTTTAATCGGATCCATTGCTAATAACGCAATCGCAAATAAGATTAGCATGACACCCAAAAATGTACGAAAGCCGCCACCCCGTCTTTTACGCCCTTTTTGGTTTTGATATTCTCGCCTTGTTGGTTTAGCCATCATAAGCCTCCTCATTTCACTCTGTTTCTATTTTACACATTATTTTTTAAATTGACATCCTTTGGGAGTGGGCAAGAAGTAGAAAATTGAATAATTTTCGTTTCGTATGCGCA
>NZ_BCQX01000232.1 GCF_001552295.1 Globicatella sanguinis NBRC 15551
GGAGATTAGTCAGTAACTAACCTCCTTTAATTTAATTATCTAATTAATATTCAGTTCTGTCTTCGGTAATAATTTCTTGATCGCCATCAACATCTAATACTTCCTTACGAACTGAATCTGTAACTTGTTCAGTCTCTTCTTGAACTGTTTTGTTAATATCTACTTCTCCTGTAACTACTGTTTCTTTATCAACAACTACTCGTTCTTCTGATAAAGGCACTGTATAGGTTTCTTCTTGAAATACATCATCATCCGCTACCGCGTCTGTATTGGCGCGTCTAGTAATATGAAGTTCTTCACGTCTAACAGGCACTTCTACCGTTTCTGTATCTTCAATAACGTGTTTTCTTATTTCTACTTCGCCTTTGCTTTCACGTTCTTTACGAACATTTAACTGCTCTTCATGTAATTTAATAGTAGTATTTTCATCTAATCCATCATTCATATGAGCATCAGCATGGTAATCTGCGACATTTCCTGGTGTATAATCTTCACCCGGTTCTTGAGCTAAGTATGTTTCCTCAACTAATACGAGCACATCACCATTTTGAATCAATTCTTTATATTCTTCATATTTCCCATAGTGTTCATCGTCAAAATCTGGTTTTGGATTAAGGAAATTAACAAAAGCATCCCACCATGAGTTATCTTCATCAATGATTTCACTTGTAGAAACTTCAACACCTGATCTTGAAAATCTTTCCGTTACATAATCACTATTTGTTGCAATTGAAATATCATTTTGAGAGACGCCGCGTCTGATTAAATCTTCCACTGCCATTTCCGCTTCTTCAAATGTACTATAAGAACCATAAATAAACTTTGTCATATTAAATCTCTCCTTTTATTTCATTAATTAATTTCTACTTTCATCATCAAAACAATAGTTAGTAAATTAAGTATAGGTTAACATCCTTTGTTACCCTCAACAAAATTTCGTTTCTAAAATTAGTCGCGAACTAATATTTGATAATTAAATTATAACATGGATTTTATAAAACTTGGATAG
>NZ_BCQX01000233.1 GCF_001552295.1 Globicatella sanguinis NBRC 15551
AAAAAAGTAACGGATATCGCTAAAAAATTAAATCGGGCCATCCAAACCATTTATAACGTCGTTAATTTTCTTAAAAATAGTGGTAATATTCAGGAATACTACGATCAATATAAAGAGAATAAATCACGCTGTGGTGCCAAAAAGAAGGTCTTTAACACTAAACAAATCACATATATTAAGAAAAAAGTGGACCAGGGGTGGTCTCCTGACGTCATCATTGGTCGGAATGAACTCCCATTAGGATGTACAGCTCGAACACTTTATCGTCGTTTTAAAGACTCGGAACTCTTTGATCCCTCAACTTTACCGATGAAAGGTAAGAGAAAACCTAATGGGTATCAGGAAAAAAGAGGTAAACAACACTTTAGACGCACCATCGAAGATCGTCAAAAAGAAAATCCACAATATGAGAAAGAATTTGGACATCTAGAAGGTGACACGATTGTCGGAAAAGACCATAAGAGTGCAGTCCTAACACTGGTCGAAAGAATCAGTAAACTCATCATCCCGATAAAAATTAACAGTCGCAAAGCAAGTGATGTGCGAATCGCTTGTGATAACTGGTTTGCTTATTTACCGAGAAATTTATTTAAATCCATTACGTTTGATTGTGGAAAAGAATTTTCTGATTGGCAAGCCATTTCAAATGTCAATGACATCAATATTTACTTTGCTGATCCCGGTTGTCCGTCACAGCGAGGTTTAAATGAACACTCTAATGGACTTCTTCGAAGAGATGGGTTATCTAAGGGGATGGATTTTACTGATATATCGCAGAAAACACTCAGCCAAACAGCTCATTTCCGCAATGAAATTCCACGAAAATCATTAGGTTATCGAACGCCAATTGAAGTTTTTATCGATTGTTGTAAGGAACTTGGATGGATAGATGCTTTCTAATGCACACAATGTGTTTGTTAAGACAGTGAATCCATTACGTAAGGCACCTGATTGTTAGAGCTTGACTTGGTGCCTA
>NZ_BCQX01000234.1 GCF_001552295.1 Globicatella sanguinis NBRC 15551
GAGATTTGATGACCGGGCTATCAAGAACATTTCTATATAATCGATCAATCATGTTTAAAAGTTCGCTGTTAAAAAATATTTCTATGGCAATTTTTAGCAGATTGATTGAAATAGTTTTCAAAACTAGATAAAATATAGATGTAAATAGGATTTAGGAGGGATACCATGATTTTAGGAAATTTAAATAAAGCAAATCTATTGGTCATTATTTTTCTGTTTTTTGGGTCAGTATCAGTAGGATTTACCATGATTGGCGAGACTCATTATGCCATTATGTCGATTATTATTGGAGCAATCATCCACTTTTTTAATGGAGCGTATCAATACCAAGAAGATTTGGAAGAAGAAGAATTATCGTTTGCAATTGAATTGGATTCTTTAAGTAAAATGGTAACGTATGGATTGGCACCGAGCGTTTTGTTAGTGCAGATTACTAATCAAAGCGTGGTTTCGGTAATGGTAGCTGCTTTTTATTTACTAGCAGTAGCGACTCGAATTGCTCATTATAATCGGCCTTTGGAGCTTCAAGGTGAAGTAGAAGAAAGTTCTGTCTATGGTTTACCATTAGTGTCGATTGCGATGGTGTTACCATTATTATCAATTTTAACTTGGATAGCACCCACCGCCTTGGTGATGTATCTATGGATTTTAGCATTTGGATTATGTTTAGTGGGCTTTATATTAAAAATTGAACTCCCTAGAATTCCTGCTAATTTTATTTTTGCTATTTTAGCATTAGGGATCTTTGCATTGGGACTATTATTAATTCAAGGACCGATTAAATTTTAAACTAAGATTGGAATAAAGCTAAGGGCTGGATAGAAATGTATGATTTCTGACCAGCTTTTTTTGATGCTTGGATTGTGATATACAGTGTAGTAACCTAATAAATGTGGATTGAATCAGTAAGCGCATGATGGCGACAAAAGATAACAGTTGGTAGCTGGGAGTAGACCAGAAGTAG
>NZ_BCQX01000235.1 GCF_001552295.1 Globicatella sanguinis NBRC 15551
ATTTTGGTATGAATTTACTATTTGTTTTGCTTTTTTGATTTTTGGTTCAAAAAAATCGGGAAGACAGGATTCGAACCTGCGACCCCTTGGTCCCAAACCAAGTGCTCTACCAAGCTGAGCTACTTCCCGTTTCTATACACCCAGTAGGAGTCGAACCTACAACCGCTTGATTCGTAGTCAAGTACTCTATCCAATTGAGCTATGGGTGCATGCTTTAATGCCGAGGACCGGAATCGAACCGGTACGGGTATCACTACCCGCAGGATTTTAAGTCCTGTGCGTCTGCCAGTTCCGCCACCCCGGCATTTGCCTAAGTTTGCTGGCAAAGCGGAAAACGGGATTCGAACCCGCGACCCCCACCTTGGCAAGGTGGTGTTCTACCACTGAACTATTTCCGCGTTTTATTATTCACTCATGCCGGCTGCAGGACTTGAACCTGTGACCTACGCGTTACGAGTGCGTTGCTCTACCAACTGAGCTAAGCCGGCCTCTTCTAAAAAGGCCTATATGCCGGCTAAAGGACTTGAACCCTCGACCCTCTGATTACAAATCAGATGCTCTACCAACTGAGCTAAGCCGGCTTGTTACCTCGACAAACATCTGTTCGTCTTCATGCGGGTGAAGGGACTTGAACCCCCACGCCCGAAGGCGCCAGATCCTAAATCTGGTGCGTCTGCCAATTCCGCCACACCCGCATTCTGATGACCCGTACAGGATTCGAACCTGTGACCCACTGATTAAAAGTCAGTTGCTCTACCGACTGAGCTAACGAGTCATGGTGGAGGTTAACGGGATCGAACCGCTGACCCTCTGCTTGTAAGGCAGATGCTCTCCCAGCTGAGCTAAACCTCCAATTTGAAAAATATACCCTGCGT
>NZ_BCQX01000236.1 GCF_001552295.1 Globicatella sanguinis NBRC 15551
TCGTTTACAATATCATTATAGGGAATATCAAGGGGGGAAGATGTGGAAGAATTTAAAGATTATGTGTCTTTCGACTTAGAATTTAACGAGGTAGAGGGCATTCAACATTTATTACAAGTGTCGGCGATAAAGTATGTTAATCATCAAGAAATCGAACGCTTTGACACTTATGTTCATTCGAACGTTCATATTAGAAGTTTTATTACAGGATTAACGGGGATTTCCCAAGATAAAATTAAAAATGCGCCTCCTTTAGTGGAAGTATTAAGGGATTTTAAAGCCTTTGTTGGTGACTTTCCATTGATGGGGTATAATGGCAAAAAAAGTGATATTCCAGTGCTACAAAGTCATGGCTTAGATTTAGAAGCGCAATATCAAATTGATATCTATGAAATAGCACAAGAAATGAAACCGACCTATTTATCAGGTTCAAAGGGATTGAGTCTAAAAGCCGTAGCGGAATATATTGGCTTAAAAGGGCAAGCACATAACAGTTTAGAAGATGCCAAGATGACGGCAGAAGTTTATCAAGGTTTACTAGAATTGAAAGCCAATGAAAGTTATTTAGATGAACAAGAAGCAGTAACTAACAATCCATTCGCGAGCTTAGGGTTAGCAGGCTTGTTCGGCGAAGATGAATAATTGAGTCATCTTGATAAGGAGGGTTTATCAGTAACCTTTTAAATATTATGGCGAATTGAGTTGCTTGCTCTCAATGTTTTAAATTGTAGTTCAACTCAATGTGTTAAAATCGTTACTTGTCTCAATGTTTTAAAACGCTATTCGCCTCACCCAATCTGGCCTAAAACCCACCGCGGTATGAGTTAAAAGCATATGCCTAGCG
>NZ_BCQX01000237.1 GCF_001552295.1 Globicatella sanguinis NBRC 15551
AATCAAAATAATATAAAAGTTACAATAAGATTACCCAATTTGTTGCACGTAACTTTCCCCAGTTACAAAAACTATTGAGGTAATCTTTTTTTCAGTTTTGAATTGTGCAAGGATACAAGACTATTTTACTAAACAGAACAACACTCTTTGCTTCTTTCATATTTCGATGCATGTCGGTTCGTTGGCTTGTGAAACGAATTGAATATAATACTTCCATTACCTTATTTAATATGAAAATTTATTATTCACAGGCCCGTGTCTTATTTTGAGACATATTTTGCTTAATTATTAAGAATTTATCAAGTTTTGCGAATTATTTTTCGAAATTTTATGAAAATGAAAATTCTACTCAAAAATGACTGTTTTTGTGTCTCAAAATGAGACACGCTGAAAATTTATGAAAACAAAAATTGAGTGTTTTTTGGTTTTTTTACTGTTTTTGAGCATTTGGAAAGCTTACATTGTGAAATTACCTTTCCTATGAAAATGTTTAATCGCTTTTAGAAAAATGAAAGTTTGTGAAAAACTATTTAGTGTCGAAAAAATGTTAAATGACTGCATAGAAATTTTTTGAGAAGCAAAAGACAGCATTTTTAAATGATTCATTAGCAAATAACAACATAGCAATTCATTTCCAACGCAACAATTATCGTTTTAAAGCGATTGCTGAATAAATGAAGAGGCTGGGCATAAACTTGATAAATTTTAGTAAAATTATTGTTCGTTGATGAATAGCGCAGGGTTGAGTGGTCTCAAACGGCGTCTTAAAGAGATTGGTCCTCAACTTGGTAAATTCAATCAACTTATTGCTCGGTAATTAAAAGCGCAGTGG
>NZ_BCQX01000238.1 GCF_001552295.1 Globicatella sanguinis NBRC 15551
ATTTTTTTAATTGACCTTTTCTAGTCGGTAAGTCACACCGTTGATTGTCACTTCGTAATCATCTTTCTTCACTACAATTTCATCTTCATTCTTCACAACTTCGTACTTGTCTAGGTCGTTAGCTTGCTTAATTTGATTTAATCGGCTAGCCATTCGGATTAGGTATTCTCTATACCGTTTCTCGCTTGCTACTAAATCATCACCAGCAATATTAACGATAGCATAATCATAAGTCGCTCTACCGTATTTAAACATGCCTTTAACGTAAGTTTCAAATGAATTGCCTTCAGCTACTTTATAGCTTCCCCCTTTTCTAAACAGCCAGAACAAGTCTTTGAAGAAATCGTCTGTATTAGCGAAGTGCATATAATAGCCACCTTCGTTAACTGGGCGAGCTAATCCTCTTGTGACTTGTACACCACTCGGACGAGTTAAAGCGTTCATGTTGCCTGGCATTGTAAAGCCACCCCAGTTATTATTGGTTTTACCTACGTTGGAATGACCCCAACCACTTTCAAGGCTAAGCATGGTTACCATATAAGCCACACTAATATTGTGTTGCTTACAATACTTTTGAATACTTTGCATGTCGTCAACTGATAGCGTGTCATTGCCTAGCTTTAAAGCGATTTTAGGAGCTCCTGTGGACGTTTGAAGTCGTTTATTGATAATTGCTTGCACAGCATTAAAACGAGCTCCTAGGCTTGCCTTACGTTGTTCTCCGTTGCCATGCAAACCAAGTAATACTTCATCAGCTAGTTGTTCGTCTGTTTTTGTAGTTGTATTTTGAGTAGTT
>NZ_BCQX01000239.1 GCF_001552295.1 Globicatella sanguinis NBRC 15551
CGAACAATAAACTTGACTAAATTTAACAAGTTTATGCCCAACGTCTATTATCGCTCAAATATTTTTATAAGGTATAAAATCAATATTTAGTTTAAAAGATAGTTACTACTTTCTTTACATTTTTGATGGCTTTGTCGTCCTCATATTTGGTAATGTCTTAGCCCTTCGTAATACTATCTGGTGCAAAAATTTATTTCCAGTAAGCAATTCTACGATTTCCTTCTTACTTAGTCTAATATTATTAACTGACTGTTATTTAAGTTAATTTCATCAAATTAATTCACAAAATTCAAGTAAAACTCAATTTTTATACTGACTTTTTATGACAATGATTATGATAGTGCTTTAACCCATACTAAACAGGGATTATGTTCATCCCATAATGTCGGAAAGACTTCTAATTTTTTAAAGCCACAACAACGATAAAATTGGTTCGTTGCATCATTCTGCTGATAATGACCTTCATCTACTGTTTTAACTTGAATTAAGTGATAGCGACCGGTCATTAATTTTTCAGCTGCTTTCATAAGTTGTTTACCTATTCCTTTTCGATGATAGGATGGTAAAACTCCCAAACAGACAATTTCAACACAATCTACACTAGTATTTGATAGTGTTACAAATCCAACAGGTTCATTCTCATCAAAAGCGACAAGACACTCACTTGTTTTAGCATCATCCATATACCATTGAGTAGCTTCTTCAATTCCAAACCATTCAGGTAACTCTTGCAAAATATTTTTAACTATTTGCGATTTTTCTAACGATTCATTTATTTCCTTAATTATTACTG
>NZ_BCQX01000240.1 GCF_001552295.1 Globicatella sanguinis NBRC 15551
CACAACTCAAAAAGCGACTACCAAAACAGACGAACAACTAGCGGACGAAGTCTTACTCGGTTTACACGGCAACGGAGAACAACGAAAAGCAAGCCTAGGAGCTCGTTTTAATGCAGTTCAAGCAATCATCAATAAACGACTTCAAACGTCCACAGGTACTCCTAAAATCGCCTTAAAACTAGGTAATGACACGTTATCGGTTGACGAAATGACAAGTATTCAAAAGTATTGCAAACAACACAATATTAGTGTGGCTTACATGGTAACCATGCTTAGCCTAGAGAGTGGTTGGGGTCATTCAACTGTTGGTAAAACCAATAACAACTGGGGTGGGTTTACAATGCCTGGCAATATGAACGCTTTAACTCGTCCAAGTGGTGTACAAGTCACACGAGGTTTAGCTCGTCCAGTTAACGAAGGTGGCTATTATATGCACTTTGCTAACACAGACGATTTCTTTGAAGACCTATTTTGGTTATTCCGTAAAGGTGGAAGTTATAAGGTAGCCGAAGGGAATTCGTTTGAAACGTACGTTAAAGGTATGTTTAAAGTGGGTGGTGCGACTTATGATTATGCTATCGTTAACATTGCAGGTAATGATTTGGTTGCGAGTGAGAAACGATATCGTGAGTATTTAATCAGAATGGCTAGCCGATTAAATCAAATTAAACAAGCCAACGACTTAGATCAGTACGAAGTTGTGAAGCATGACGATAAAATCGTCGTGAAGAAAGATGATTACGAAGTAACAATTAACGGTGTGACGTATCGGCTAGAAAGAGTCAAATAAT
>NZ_BCQX01000241.1 GCF_001552295.1 Globicatella sanguinis NBRC 15551
GAGCAATTAGAGTATTTAAAATTTAAATCAGCACAGCACTACTTAGAACAATTATATCAAAACCATCAAATGACCGAGGCAGAATTATCTGGATTATATAAAATACTGGCCAAAGAAGTGGAAGCGAAGGATGAAAATAACCGTTTGTATAATGTTAAAGTCGCTGCTTTCCCTTACTTAAAGACTATCGACGATTATGACTTCACGTTTCAGCCAAGTATTGAGGAGGATCAAATAAGAACGATTATTGAGTCATCCTTTTATAACGAAGCAAAGAACGTGGTATTAGTGGGGAATCCAGGTACAGGCAAAACGCATTTAGCGATTGCGATTAGCTATAGTGTCGCAATTAAACGTAATAGTGTTTACTTTATTAAATTTAGTAAACTAATCCATTCCTTGAGAACGGCTTATCAGGAAGGAACGCTCGAACGAAAAATAAAATTATTCTTCAAATATAAGTTACTTGTGATTGATGAAGTAGGATTTAATGAAATAAGTCCACTTGAAGCAAAATTATTCTTTCAATTGATCGATATGCGATATACAAAGCGATCCACGATCTTCACGAGTAACTTAACTTTCGATAAATGGCATACCATTATGGGACAAGATGAGATGTTAACAAAGGCGATTATTGATCGTATTTTACATCATTCTTATCTCATTAATATAACAGGGCCTTCTTATCGAATTAAAGACAAGCTTTCCCCACGAAAAAGTGGGGAATCTTAAGTGAGACAAATCGGGATTTTTAAGTTGACTTTTAT
>NZ_BCQX01000242.1 GCF_001552295.1 Globicatella sanguinis NBRC 15551
CTTCAATCTTCTTTTATCTTTTATGCCAACATCTTCTGAAAATGTAAAAGTGGGGCTTGAAGCTACTGGTCATTACAGCTTAAACTTAATCAATTTTTTGATTGATAATGGCTACTCCCCAGTAGTTTTCAATCCTTTGCAAATTAATCTTTTCAGAAAAGCTCATACGCTTAGAAAGACTAAAACTGATAAAATTGATGCTAAGTTAATTGCTCTTATGCTTTCTTCCAGTGATGCTAAACCCCACTTGGATTTATCTTATCATGTTACGGAGCTTAAGTCACTGACTAGATATCGTTCTAGGCTTAAAGAGCAATTAGCTAGGCTCAAAATCTCGCTTAATAGAATCATTGAGATTGTGTTTCCAGAGCTTGAGAATTGCGTTTACTCGATTAATCAAAAATCTACTATGGCTCTTCTTTATGAGTTCCCTTCAAAGGAATTAATCGCAAATGCTCATCTTACTAGACTTACTAATCTCCTTAAAGATAATTCTTAAGGAAGATATTCTAAGGACAAGGCGTTAGAAATTAGAAATGTTGCTAGCAATTCTATTGGAACTAGTTCTGATGCAAGTAGCTTTGAGCTTGTTCAAACGATTGATATGATTAATTTCTATTCTTCTAAAATTGGTGAACTAGATGCTAAGATAGCAGATATTATGATTGAATTAAACTCTCCTATTTTATCTATCCCTGGTATTTCTTACAATCTTGGTTCTATTATTTTAGCTGAGATTGTTGATATCAAT
>NZ_BCQX01000243.1 GCF_001552295.1 Globicatella sanguinis NBRC 15551
GATGGATAGGAACCTTCCCTTTATTAACATGATCAAGACTCTGTTCCCATGTGCTAAAATTGTGAATGTCCGGTTCCATATCATTCAATTACTCAATAGAGCCCTTAATAACCTAAGGATTCAATTAATAAAGAGCTATTTAGGTGATACGTAATGAGTGGTTCTTCTTTTTGCCTAATTAAATATTCTTGAATCGTAACCGGAGATTTGTACTTAGTAATAATCTTTTTAAGTACTTAAAATAAGTAAGGAGATGGCTCAGCAATATCGGGCATTTCAGTTGTTGTTTGATGGGTTAATAAATTACGTAATTGTCTAGCTGCATACAACAAGTCCCGATGAAGATTACCCGGATTATTTCTCTATTGAGCTTTTGCTTGTTCTAATAAAATAAACATCGTTTCTTAAGAATCCAGTACTTTTTATAATGTCTTTTCTAATTCATTGAACAATGCAAAAAACTCACTTTTTGACATAATAAGCCTCCTATAGTATTTTTAATTATTAATTTTATTATACTGATTATTGGTATAAATTGTCTTGAATTTTGGCAGAAGCCGACGGTCGAACTACATAGATGGTCATCAATTTTCTAGAATAGAGCCCCCTTTGTATTTTTTAATTCAATTATTAAATTGCTATTTTAAGCCTGTAAGAAGGTTTACTCAATCGTTCAAGCTAAAAAAACATTATT
>NZ_BCQX01000244.1 GCF_001552295.1 Globicatella sanguinis NBRC 15551
ATTCTTCACATTATGATGAGCAGTCGATAATATAATTCTACTTCTTAAGTGGTAGAAGTTTCGATATCCATAACTGATTCGTTTAATGACTTTAATTTTATTATTTGTACCCTCCACACAACCGTTTGATAGCGTATATTTCAAGCTATTCTGTATATGATGGCGATAATGATATAAAGTATTAAATGCCGTTCTTATTTTTCTAGGGAGGCGATATTTCTTGCTTTCCTCCAATACATGGATGAATTGATCATAGGAATGTTCTTTAATGGCATCCATTACTTCATGAATCAAACGGTAACTGAGACTAAGAGTAGAATCTTTTGATAATAAATAATCAACAATGCCCCTTTCATGAATCGCTTGCTTAAATAATGAATATTTCTTATACTCTTCGAACTCCAACTCATTCCAATCTTTTAATAATAGTTTCCAATATCGCTTAAACTTATTCGCATCAGGTTTGTTTTTTGATTTTAAACGATTCATCACTTCTATTCGATGTTGATTTAAAGCCCTTGTCACCAACTGTACGATATGAAAACGGTCGATGACCACGACAGCATTTGGAAAAATCGAGGGAAGAAAGTCTTTAAACGCCCCGTTCATATCCATCGTGATGGTTTTAACTTTCAATCGTTCCGCTCTAGAAAAACGCATAAAATAGTCATAT
>NZ_BCQX01000245.1 GCF_001552295.1 Globicatella sanguinis NBRC 15551
AAGGCTCATAAGCGTAAAGCAAAGAAGAATAAAGGGATCAAGCGGGCGATTCTCGACCAGTTCCCTGCCGAAGAAAAGCTACACGAACTTTCAAACTGCCAGTGTCCAGACTGTGGGGAATCGATGAAACAGATAGGTGCTAGTGCTGTTCGTGAAGAGCTTGTCTTCATTCCTGCTCATATGAAACGAATCATTCATAAACAAGCTTCTTATAAATGCGAGGGTTGCACTCAAAAAGAGGGGGCCAATGACAAAATCGTGAAGGCTCCCGTTCCTAAAGCTCCCCTCAACAATAGCTTGGGGTCTGCATCATTGATCGCTCAAACGATTCATCAAAAATATGGCTTGAAGTTACCCGCTTATCGTCAAGAACAGGAATGGAAACAAATGAATCTGCCCCTAAGTCGGGATACGATTTGCGGTTGGCACATTCGCACCTATCAATACTATTTCCAGAACCTCTGTGACTTACTTTTAAACAAGCTCCGTCAACAAGAAGTTCTCCACGCAGATGAAACCAGCTATCGGGTATTAGAGAGCCAAAAAGCGAAGAATTATTTTTGGCTTCTCATGAGTGGCAAGGATACACCAGAACAGGGGATTATTTATCAATTTGATGAAGGCAGAGGACGCCAAGTCATTCTTGACCTATTGGGTCCA
>NZ_BCQX01000246.1 GCF_001552295.1 Globicatella sanguinis NBRC 15551
TAGCCTGTTTTGAGTAGATAATTTTAGTCATTAAAATCCATTTCTTTTAATAATTCCTGATGGGTGAAACTACCTTCGATTTTTTCTGTTTCGGTTAGTCTTTCCCATTTTTGGAGTGTTTCAATTTCCCATGGTTCAGGATCAGCTTCTGCAATCCCATCAAATAAACTAAAGTCAGTCAGTTTTTTCGAACTTAATACATATATTAATTTGATAACAGTATTAATTTCATTTTTTCCAAGATTATCTAATTCATAAAGTAATTCTAATTTTTGATCATCTAATTTATTTAGAAAAGATAAAATCTTTTTTTGTCTTTTTTCCATAAGTTCACCCCTTACCATGACGAATAAATTTGACTTAAGTTTATCATATTTCATGCTCAATAGATAGGGAGATAAAAGTAATAAAGATACTGAGAAAATATAAGTACTGATAAGGGTATCGTCATAAAAAGCATAATAAGTTTCGCCCATTTGTTGCACATAACTTTCTCACTAATAAATACGCTAACTAGATGTAGTTTACTTATTTTAGTTTGTTTTAATAATGAAGCCAGGAATGAAATCTAGGCAAAAACTATAATAATTCCAGTTGAATCTATCTATTTATCCAATAGCGCAGTGGTTGAGCGGCCTCGAACTGCGTTTTAAA
>NZ_BCQX01000247.1 GCF_001552295.1 Globicatella sanguinis NBRC 15551
GGGAGAATCGGGTAAGCTAAATGACTCGACCGAAAATTTAAGCGAAGTGCGGAAGGTCGGGGAGTGACCCCGCACCCGATTCGACGATTCAGTCAAGTGCTACGGTATAGAAAAAAGTATAGAAAAAAACATCTCAAAACGTTATTATTGTAGTGACAAAACCAGAATAAAGGACGTTTTAAGATGTATCATCATTATAATTCATTTTCAGCAGAAAGCAAGACCCGAAATAAACATTTAACCTTGGACGATCGTCATAATATTGAGCGTTGGCACCGTAGTGGTAAGTCTAATCGTGAAATTGCCCGTCTTCTAGATAAAGCCCCTCAAACGATTCATAATGAAATCAAAAGAGGGTTTGTGCTGCAACAAGTGAGAAAAGGTCGCTTCAAAAAGATTTATTCTGCTGAGTATGCTCATTCTCAGTATTTAAAACAGCGTGACAAGTGTGGCCGCAAAGTGTCACTTGATAAGGAAACCAAAGAAACACTCGTTCATTTTCTGACCGAAATGAAATATTCACCAGAAATGATCGTTCATTCTAATCTTGTCAACGTTCCTGTTTCAACGATTTACTATTGGATTCATAACGGACATTTAGGCTTAACATCGAATGACTTACTTTATCCGCGTAAATCAAAGAAAAAA
>NZ_BCQX01000248.1 GCF_001552295.1 Globicatella sanguinis NBRC 15551
TTTTATAAAAGCTATGAATAATCCTCAAGAATATATTATGTTTAGGGTGATTGCATACACAGGAATCAGAAAAGGTGAAATGTGTGGATTGAGATGGTCTGACTTTGATGAACTTAATGGCACTCTTTCAATTAGAAGAACGGTAGCAAGAGGCAAGGACTTTAAGAAGATTATTCAGACACCAAAGACAGTTTCAGGAGAGAGAACTATCCCTCTGGATGATGAAACAATAAAAGATTTAAAAGAATGGCGAAATATTCAACGTGAAGTAATGATTCTTCATGGATACAATACAAATTCACCAGAACAATACATTATCACGAATGAATCTAATGAGTTTCAATACTCTGCATACCCTTATGTTGTTCTAAAAAAGGTTAGAAAGAACTTTGACATAGATCATATAACTGTACATGGTTTACGTCACACTCATGTTTTTCTCCTTCTTGAAGCTGGTGTACCAGTTAAAGAAGTGCAATCACGTTTAGGACATGAAAACACCGATATGATTTTTCAAGTGTACGACCATGTTAATAAACAAAAAGAATGTGAAGTTGGTGACATTTTTGCTGATTTTGTAGTTAGTAATTAATAACTATGTGTTACTTTATTTTAACGTAAATGAACGTATAAAAAAGCAAAGGG
>NZ_BCQX01000249.1 GCF_001552295.1 Globicatella sanguinis NBRC 15551
TATAGTGACCCCAAAAAGTTAGACTAAATTTTATGAAGAGTTACTCTTGTTGGGTAGCTCTTTTTCATTGTGCTTAATTTGTTGCTTCCGACCTTAAGCCACCATCCTCATCAGACATTGAAGCGTGTCAAGAGGAAGAGCGAAGCGGCTCTTGATTCGCTTCGATGGCTGTGAGACACTTAGGCGCTTAAGGAAGCATAATGCTTCTTATATTCCACAGGACTCAGGTACCCGAGCTTTTCCTTAATTCGATCTTCATTGTAGTATCTTATATAGTTGTGGATTGCTTGTTCTAACGCTTCATAGCTATGATACACATTCCCGTAATACATTTCTTGCTTCATGATGCCAAAGAAGTTTTCTGCCGGTGCATTATCCAGGCAATTCCCCTTGCGTGACATACTCTGAAAGATTTTATTATCTCTCAATAATTCCTGATATTCATTCATTTGATAGGCCCAACCTTGATCTGAGTGAAAAGTACGTCGATATTCACAGTCACTTGTTGTCTCGACTGCTTCTTTAAATGCTGCCATCATAGATGTCTTGTTTGGTTGAGCTGAAATTTTATAGCTCACAACTTCCATATTGAATAAATCAATAAATGGATCCAAATATAACTTTCTCAGTTG
>NZ_BCQX01000250.1 GCF_001552295.1 Globicatella sanguinis NBRC 15551
AAGAGAATAGACATGGAGGTTTAGCTCAGCTGGGAGAGCATCTGCCTTACAAGCAGAGGGTCAGCGGTTCGATCCCGTTAACCTCCATTCCGGTTCCGTGGTGTAGGGGTTAACATGCCTGCCTGTCACGCAGGAGATCGCGGGTTCAAATCCCGTCGGGACCGTATGGCTTGGTAGCTCAGTTGGTAGAGCATTTGATTGAAGCTCAAAGTGTCGGCGGTTCGATTCCGTCCCAAGCCATTATCATAAAGCGGAGGGATAGCGAAGTGGCTAAACGCGGCGGACTGTAAATCCGCTCCTTCGGGTTCGGCAGTTCGAATCTGCCTCCCTCCATAGGATAAGACCTAGAGGACGATAGGGACTTAGTTTAACGGTAGAACAACGGTCTCCAAAACCGTTAGTGTGGGTTCGATTCCTACAGTCCCTGTTAGGTGGATAATGGCGATTGTGGCGAAGTGGTTAACGCATCGGTTTGTGGCACCGACATTCGAGGGTTCGATTCCCTTCAGTCGCCTCTTTATATTATTGGGGTATAGCCAAGCGGTAAGGCAACGGACTTTGACTCCGTCATTCGTTGGTTCGAATCCAGCTACCCCAGTTTTTTATTTTATAT
>NZ_BCQX01000251.1 GCF_001552295.1 Globicatella sanguinis NBRC 15551
GACAAAATGTTGGTAACTCAATCTACTAAATGACAAGTTGTTGGTAACTAAACGCATTAAAATGAGAGCTGTAGTTACTTAATTTTACTTTGTAATCGAAATGTTTTTGGCTATGGTTTTAGAACAATATTATGATATTATATACGTACAACGATTAATAATTTTTTTGACGAAGTTGATAACTTCTTCATTTTTTATGATTTAGTTTAAAAATTTATCGAGATAATAATCAAGATAATCGTTCGTTTTGTTGTGAAAACGGTCATTGCTTACTTGATGAGTCCTCAAAATCGCATTTAATAAAAACTTGGAAAAGTGAGAAACCACTAGGTTTAAACGTTAAACAGTATGATTATAACAATGTAAAAGAGAAGTGGTTTGCATTTCCAAATGATGAAGGGTTCTATAAATTTAATCAAAAAAACTCTGTTTCGGTTATTAAGTGATATTAAAATGAATAAGGAATATAAACTATTGAAGAGTATCGAATTATCAAGAATTGACACAATGGATAGTTTTATCCCGAATATTATAAAAAAAGACCTTGATTTAATGCATAAACTATGTATTAATAATGTATCAAATCTAATTATAGAAACAATTTTGG
>NZ_BCQX01000252.1 GCF_001552295.1 Globicatella sanguinis NBRC 15551
CTACTTCTTGCCTACTCCCCCACACCAAAAAATATAGAGCCAAAATAATTCACGATGAGGAGAATTATATGAAAAACATTATATGCTGGTTTTGTTGGACCTGGTCCATGCTATTATTCTTTCCAGTAACTATTGATGCAACCAATGACGATTTAGTTGCTTGGGTCATTACGGACTTACACTATTTATCTGAGAGCCTGCATGATGAGGACGGTGAAGCTTATCAACATATAAAAAACACGGGTGCCGGAAAAGACTTTGATTATGGTGCTGAACGCATGCAAGCTCTAACCCAAGAAATTGCCCAAGAAAAACCGGATGTCCTAATTGTTTCTGGTGATCTCACCTTAAATGGGGAGTACCAAAGTATGCTAGACCTAGCCGAATATTTTAAAAATATAGAAGCATTAGGTACCGATGTGTTTATCATTCCTGGCAATCATGATATCGCAAGTGGTTGGGCTCGTGAATTTAAAGGAGAGACTTTTATCAAAACGAATCAAGTCTTGGCTCACGAATTTGCGACAATATTTAATGAGTTTGGCTATCAAAAAGCTATTAGCCGAGATCCAGATAGCCTAAGCTATGTAGCTACTTATAAAA
>NZ_BCQX01000253.1 GCF_001552295.1 Globicatella sanguinis NBRC 15551
AGGTTTCAGCAATATCTTTGATGGGCTTCGTTTTACCTAATTCTTGAAGAATCATTACCTTTAAGGGTGATGAAATCGTACAGTGCTGTTTGGTTAAGTTGGTTTGAGAAACCGTTGTTTTTTGACAATGTTTACAAAGGTATCGTTGCTTAGTCAGTTTAAGATAAGCAGGTTGAAGGTTATATTGCCCAATTAGGATGACGGTCCTATAAGATCCATAATCAATCATATCTTCCGCTCCATTATTACTACTACCACAATGAGGGCACACTTTAGGCGTATTCTTTAGCGTTCCTGTAACGGTTAATACTTTTTTAAAGGCTTTTGAGACAGGAAGCATTTTTTTAGTAGAACTTTTAAATTGATGAACTGAGAAATAGCATTCTTCATCAAAATCATTCTGTTCGATATTGATATTAAGGTCTTCCATTCCAAGTAAAATTTTAGTATTATTGTTTGTAGCCATGTGATTTCCTACTTTCTATTATTTTTGGACAACTTAATTATAGAGGAAATCACAGGCTTTTTGTATATAAAAATAGTGCTGGTGATTTCGCCACCAACACTAAAAATTATAGAT
>NZ_BCQX01000254.1 GCF_001552295.1 Globicatella sanguinis NBRC 15551
CCCAGACACACGTTGGTAATTCGCAAATTAGTCTCTGGAAGCATCTCGAGTTCACTAAACCATGGGCTATAAATTAAACAGATGAAACCAAACAACCATTTTTAAAACTGTGCCCAATACCACTTCACAAAACGCGCTACAATTAAGCCTTCGTCAAAACACAAAAATAGGCCTTTCCTCGTTCGCAGACTAAAAGTCTTAAGCAAGGAAAGGCTTGTTCAAATTTATAGGACACCTGATAAAAATATGTCGATTGCTAGAATTGTCAAAAAATTTCTTACAATATTTGAAATTCTGATACACAAAACATAAAAACTAACGATTGTTTCAAAGGAGTTGGTCAAGAATAAAAGCGTAGCAATCCTTAAGAGTCGATGTTAGAAAAATGAATCGAGAATGGATTCAACAATTGATTTATTTTGGTTTTTTGGTGCTTGACTCACTTGACCTCCACCTTTTTGTGACATTTGTTCAATTAGACTACCTAAGATACCGCCAAAGGCCCCATCATTAGCTGTTGAGCTACCTGGTTGTTGTGGGATTTTAGGAACTTGGATAG
>NZ_BCQX01000255.1 GCF_001552295.1 Globicatella sanguinis NBRC 15551
TGTTATCTTGAAAATGAATATCAATCAATTAGGTCAAGTTTATCTAATCTCAGGAAAAACCGATATGCGCCAAGGAATTGATTCCCTTGCATCACTCGTGAGAGAAAAGTATCAATTGGATCCTTTTTCACAAAAACTTTTTCTATTCTGTGGGACAAAAAAAGATCGGTTTAAGATTCTCTATTGGGATGGTCAAGGGTTTTGGCTATTCTATAAGCGTTTCGAAAATGGTCGTTTAACTTGGCCTTCTCATAATGATGACATAATAAAATTAAATGAAACTCAAGTGAACTGGTTACTTCAAGGGTTCTCGATCGAACCCAAAATTAAGGTGGCCAATCAGCGAACTTTCTATTGATAGTCTCTCTTTCCTGTTTTATACTATACCTATACTAATGAACGGAGTAAGGCATATGAACAGTTTAGAAAAACAATTAGAATCACAATTCAATTTAATCGAAACACTCAATAATGAAATTGCTTTACTTCGTGAACAAAATGCTTATTTATTAAAACTGCTCTATGGGAAAAAATC
>NZ_BCQX01000256.1 GCF_001552295.1 Globicatella sanguinis NBRC 15551
GAACAATAATCTTAACTAACATTATCAAGTTTATGCCCAGCCATCTTAATATAACAGTGCCTATAAGAGGTAAATGGAAAAAATACATTATGAATACACCAAGAAAGCTGATTGATTAATTTTTTGAATTGTCAAATTCAGCTAGAAATTTCTACATAACACATAATATTAATGCTTTTTGTCTTGTTGACATTTAAATTGGTTGTTCGAAAGTTATAAACAAGGCTGGCCAAAGTTAGAAAGCGACTATCAATAGTCAAGTCCATATAATTTTGTAAAAAGAAAAATAAAGTAAAAAAATTTTAAGTATATTTTAAGTTCAGTTCTTATACTTTCATTAGATTATTGAGTAAGGCTTTTATTCTCTCCCAACTAGTAATAGCCACTCAATAATCAAAATGGATTAACTCCCAAATATAGATGCCCAGTAGACCCCATACTATTGGGCTTTTTTGTTGTGTAAAGGAGCCTTTCAGTTTGTAATTATGGCACAAATATAAAA